>CAZHKI010000394.1:0-4064 GCA_964533365.1 uncultured Maribellus sp.
CCCCAGCGTGTTTTTATTACTGCCGGTTACATTCACCGTAATTTCGTGTATCCCGTATGGAATGGAAACTTCGAGTTCGAAAGGTTTCGTGAAAATAATTCCCTGGTGTTTTCCGTCAACCAGCACTTCGGCAACGGTTCCTTTCCATTCAGGCAATTCAATCAGAAAACGGCTTTCAACTTTCACCTGCACTTTTTTGGTATAGGAAACGGTCTGTCCGTAAAACGGCATTCCCTGATTTTTCCAGGCTCCTGTTGCTAACGGCCGGGCATTGGCCAGTTTCCAGCCCTTTTCCTGTGGAAGAACGGCAAAATTTCCTAGCAGGTACACCGGTTCGGTTTCGCAATACATCGAAAATGGCGATGCAGTAAGCACCACTTCATTTCGTCCTTTTTTGATAATCTGCCCAATCTCAAATATCCGGAAATCAGGGTCGAGCCAGTATTTGTTTTCCAATTCCTGAACCGGTTGACCGTTTACGGAAATCTGATACAAGTTTGGCCGTTCCACCACTAATTGCACATCAGCCAATTCAAAATTATCGTCAACAATAAACGGGTAGCAAACGGTAAATCCGCTTCCCAAAGCGAAAGTATCGGCATCGGCTAACCGTGTTTTAAACTGAACGGAAGCCGACCATGGATTGTCGGGAAAGCCATGGTGTTTCCAGATTTCGTTATCGGCAGCATAAAAGTAGAGGGATTCGTTCCGGAATTTCCCCATGGTCATTTCCAGGTAATCGAGGGTCAGAATATTGGGCGTGACAGTTGTTACCATCGTTTCTCCTGTCGGGAAAAGTTCTTTTGCCCCGAAAGTTTTCGGGGATTTTCCTTTTTTGTTTTTGGAGGAAATAAAAAGCAATTTACTTCCCGAAGGTGGAAGCTGAACCGAAAAATCTACCATCCCATTTTCTTTTCTGAAAGGGAATGCCCAGATATTTCCATTTTCAGCATTCATTTCGGTAACCGATTTTCCGGAAACCTGCACATTAACCTCTGCCGCTTCGGTTTTATGAAAATTGGTCAGGAAAAGCAATTGTCCGTCGTCGAATTCGCGACGCTGGTGAAAAACTTTTCCACGGATCGAATCGGAATTTACAAAACTGATTTTTTCATTGACCGATAATCCGGCAAACACTTCACGGTCTGCGTCATCGAATATTTTCCAGTTTTTATGGCTTTGCAGGCTGGCGAAGGAAGTTTCAACACCCTCAACAAAACCTGGTGTCGCGGCCACCTGCCAAATTTCGCCGCCGGCTTCGGCAAATGATTTCAGCAATTCAAAGGTTACTTTATCCACATTCTCCAGACCGGGAGGAAGGATAACTTTTTCGTAGGAAGCCTGGTTGACCACAAACCGTTTTTTTTCCACACGCCCGTGGTTTCGGATGATATTTTCGCAACCCAAATCGTATTCGACCTGCCACTTTTCGAGGTTATCCAAAAATGGCTCAAATTTTTGTTTGACGGCTTTCATATCTGCATTCTCACCGGTTGGATTGTAATACATCCAGGCCGTGGTGGTGGGTTCAATAACCAAAATTTTATTGTGCTGAAAACCGGAAGATAATGCAGCGGAAAGCCGGGCAAAATAGTCGGCCTGATAACGGTACAACCCCCAATTCGGATTATGGGACCCAAACGACTGCGGGTAATCATGCTTGCGGTCGCCGGCCAGCGAAATAAAAGCAAGGTGCTGGTTCATAAAGTTGACGCCCAGCACATATTCCCAGTCGCCCAAGCGTTTCATATCGTCGAATGTGAGTTCCCATCCGGCGCCGCCATACGTTTCGCTCAACGTGCGGTGCCGGCCAAACTGGTTGGCTACCGACGAAAGTTCTTTTACGTTCCGCACATTCCCGAACTGGTCAGGGCGTAAATCCTCGGCATTGAAAAGCAAGTCGATGGCCGGTTGCTGGTGCCAGGCGTACATGGCCATATTGTCAGGGCCTTCATGTGGCCTGGGCCAAAGATGTTCCCAGTAATGCCCCGTCCAAACCAAACCTTTCGACTCAGTGTATTCGTACCAGGGTTTCGCCCAGCGTTCAATAAACAGGTGCAGAATAGTTGACTGGTAGTTGTGGCGTACTTTTTTCCAGTCGCCGGTATCGGTAATCAGCGACATCAGGTTTTCTTCCAATCTGTAACCCCAGAGTTTTTCAAACTGATCATACAAATCGGGGGTATAGCGGATGGATTCACTACGGGTGCTGGGGTTGGGCTCGTCGGTAAATACGCCCGGCACACGCCGGCCAAATTCGGCGCCCAGCGTTTTTTCATAACCCGACATAGTAATTTCCATGAATTTTTGGGTAACGCCGGGTTTCAGCAAATCGACATACGAATGGTCGGCAAACTTTTTCGATGTGGGATAATCTTCGAGGGCGAGTACACAGTATTCGCCAGTCGTGCCGGTTTCTTCGCCATTTCCGGGAATAATCTCTTTCCAGTGTTCACCTTCTTTTTTGAAGATGTGCCGGATTCTTTCGATTTCAACATTTTTGAGCGAAGAAAGGAAATAGGGCTCCAACCGGATTCCTTCACTGTTCGATTCGGGCATCTGCGCCGGTACATGGCCTCCTGCAAAACCGCTCGGATAAGAATTTTCGTCGTAAATCCAAAGGTTCAAATCCAGTTCTTCTGCTTTCTGAAGAGAATACTGAACCAGTTCCCACCATTCGTCCGACAGGTATTCGGTTATCATTCCATATCGTGGATGCAGAAAAACGCCGCCCATTCCCTTGTCTTTGTATTCGGTGAGCGTACGGTCAATATCGTCGCGGGTGACTTTATTGTTCCAGACCCAAAATGGCGCAGTCCTGTATTCGGCAGTCGGGTTTTGAAAAACCGGGAGCAACTGCTTATAACTGGTGAGCCGTATTCCGGGTTCACTTTTGATTTCAGGTTCCCTGTTGCAGGCAAACAACATTGGGAATAAAAGAAAGAACCATAATTTTCTCATGACATTATTTGTATTTCCGGATTATCAGTAAGCTTGCTGAAAAACTATTTCACTGATTCCGGCATTTTTTTCGTTGGATTCATCAATATGAACCCGAATGGTCAGTTTTCGGTCGTCCACTTTAACAATTCGTTCGTTGGTCCATTTTTGTTCGCCGGCAGGAAGGGAAAATGTTCCGGCGGCAACTCCTTCGAATTCGATTTTTTGCCACGACGGCAAAACCAGATCGCCTACTTTGGCGCGAATGCGGTAAATCCCGTTGGGAACACTGATTTCGTAATCGTACCAGTTATGAGGATTGACAGCAGCAGCCTTTGATCCTACAAACAATTCTTTTTTAAGCCGTACATTTCCTTCTTCTTCTTCTTCTTTTTCAACCCACTCCACTTTGTCAGCTGGATTCCAGCTTTCAATCAACCAGCCTTTTCCAGAGTATTCTTCATAAGCCAGCGCATTTTTCTGATTTCCGTTCAGCGAACGCAACTGGCCAAAACGGATTCTGCCTTTGGTAAAACTTTTCGAGAAACTGTACAATTGGCTGTAATACAGTTCAAAAACCTGCGGAAATCCATTAATTAGATTATCGTACCGGTTTTTATAGGAAGGAACCGTATCGGATTTAACCACAGCAAAATGCAAGTGCCCCCAAACATCGTCACCCCATATTGTACCGATGGGCTGTCCACGAACCAGTTTCTGCCCTTTTTTTATGGTTACATTTTTATTGAACAGGTGTTCGTACACGTAATAAATTCCGGGTTGCGATTCGCTTTCCAGCAAAATACAGGCTTCCCGATCTTCAGTATCGAGGTTTTTGTCTTCCACCCAAACCACAGTGCTGTTCTCCAGGGCCACCAGCCAGTGTTTTTGTTTTCCGCGGGCATCGTGAAGGTCGAAGTCAAATCCCTCGTGCGATCGGTAAAAATCCTTTGAAATCCATTCCGAATGGCCCAGGTACGAAAACATGTGGCTGTCTTCTTCGGTGCTCCAGATATATCCATCATTGAAACTTACCGGAAATATGAAGCGGTTTGGATCCAACAACGGCTGGTTGAAATCTGAAAGGCAAATCAAGGCATCTTTGGTGAGCAACGCATGTTTGG
>CAZHKI010000395.1:0-4034 GCA_964533365.1 uncultured Maribellus sp.
TATAAAAGTCATATCACTTGATGTTATTTTGAACAATCGTAACTGTGATAAAATGGGGCAAAGGGCTTTTTAGTTTTATCAGGGCTACCCAGTATTTCAATCAATTTTTTTGGCCAATGGTTGGCTTGTAATGGCACAATGCGGAAAGTTCCACTAATTTCTTTTACCGCGTCTGCCTCAATCCTGTAGGGCGGGATGGGCATTGTTTTCTTATTGCCTTTGCCGCTCACCAGCGCATTGTGGCTGACAATGATTCTTCCATCAACAACCTCCACTGCAATGTTCGACCGATCGCCAATAATGGCGATCCCGTTCCCTTCCGGGTCAGTCAAAACAGCTACTTCCACGTTGGCGCGGTTTCCGGTAAAATACAGGTCTCCTTTTTTCAAATAATGGATTCCCAATTCTGCCAGTGAATGTTTATCAGGGAAAGACGCATACGGGCCATCGCCCAACCAGATAAAATCGCTTATATTTTCAGGAAGCACGAAAGAGACACCCGCTTCAAGAAACGATCCGGTAGCATTTTCAGGCTTCAGGTCATAACTGACTGTCAATGTTCCATCGTTGGAAACAGTATAAGCAATATCACCTGACAATTTTTGTCTGGGAAATTGATCGCCTCTCAGAAAAGTTGCACGGCCCGACACATTGTATTTAGTTGCCGTTTTTGTTTCAACAACTCCATCAGGCTGACTGGCCGAAAGCAAAAAAGGGTTCCACAGATAACCGTCCTGCTTTTCATTAATGGCTTCATCGTTGATGGTAGCCACCCGTCCCGTCCGGGCATAAATTCCGCCACAAATAAGTTCTTTTTGATTAGCCAAATCCACCAGCTTTAGTGAAAAATCTTTGGCCGAGAAATCAAACTCAAAATTACCAACCGTCACTCCTGAATCTGTTTTCTGTAATGATTTTTCCGGAAGGCAGATTTCCTGTTTTACTTTGTCCAATCCCTGCGCAGGAAGCAGGTTCACTGTATGTTCGTAAACGGGCATACCGGTATTGTCTTTGTATTCAAATTGTAAAAGCCAAACATCTTTCTCCGGATTTTCGGGTAAAAACAGAGGTAATTCCAATTTTACAGTGTCATGCGGAAGGCAATCAACAGATGCCTGGCCTTGCTGATATATTTCCCGGTTCTTCAACAAAGTCCACTTTCCCTGAAGTGAATTGAGGTTTAGAAAGTCGTATTGGTTGTAAACAGACAAGATAATTGTCTGGCGCCCCGGATTCACCGGTACACGTTTTTCAATAATCTGAATTGGAGAATACACTTTTCGTACCTGCCAATAATCGGTTTGCGGGGTTCGATCGGCATAAACAATACCATCGACCCCGCCCAAAGCATTACAATCATAGTAATATAAAGAATCGACCCAAACCGATTGAGTTAATTTATGAACATCGACCGGATGGTCCGACTTCCTTAAAATCCCCTGGTCCTGGAACATCCACACAGCTCCTCCAAGCATTTTCGGGTTCCGGAACATCTCGCCCCAGGTATCTTCCATATTTCCGAATGTCGACCCTAAAGCATGGGCATATTCTGTCAAAACAATTGGTTTTTTAGTTGTCCCTGTTTTTTCAATAATCCACTCAACCGACTTATAGTGAGACGAACTAATATCCACAAAGTCGGGCTCATCGGCCCGGATATCGGGGCGTTTTTCGCTTCGCAACAATAACCCGGCAAAACAAATCGGACGGGTTGGGTCTTGTTGTTTTACAAATCTCCCTGTTTCCTCGGTTATCGGGGTCGAAGGATTTTCATTTCCAATGCTCCAGAAAACAATGCAAGGATGATTTTTATCGCGCAACAACGTAGCTTTGGCACGTTTCAGCAAATCGTCCTGATAGTTGGGATCGGTCAGCAAACGACGCCCATAATTGAAGGGCACTTCACAATCGACATAAATACCTAAACTATCGCACATATCCAGCAAGCAATGGTCGGGCGGATAGTGCGAGGTACGGATAAAGTTGATATTGGCTTCTTTTATGAGCAACAAATCTTTCAGTATCTGTTCCCGGCTCATTGTCCGTCCTGTTTCCGGCGCCAAATCGTGATGGTTTACTCCCCGCAATTTTAAAGGGCTTCCGTTTAGTTTTACTACTGCCTGTTCAATTGAAATTTCGCGAATACCGACCATCTGATTTTTCTCCTGGATCAAATGCCCATTTTGAAACAACTGAAGTTTCAATTTATACAAAGAAGGGGTTTCTGCCGTCCACCAATCCGGCGACTTTACTTTAAACCGGAATTGATTGCCGGTTTCGGATTTAACGTGAATTTTTTGAACGATTTCATTTCCACAAGGAGATATCAAAATTCCTTTTAATTGAAACTGTTCCCCGGAAATTTCAACAGCTTGGTTCAAATCAACAGCAACTTCGACCAATGCAAAACCCTCCTGGGCGATTTTAGTCCTGACAGTATAATCGAGAATACAGGTCTGTGGCCTGTCAAACAAAAAAACATCGCGGAATATTCCCGAGAGTCCCCAGCAATCACTGATATCAAATTCAAAATCATGAGACCTGGTCGTTACCCTTACCCCAAGAATATTATCTCCTGAAAAATTGATATAACGACTGATTTCAAAACTTTTTGAGTTAAAGGCGCTCGTCCAGTTCCCAACATAATGCCCGTTTACAAAAACATCGTAGGCATACAATACGCCATCGAACTGAATAAAAACCTGCCGGTTTTTCCACTCATCCGGCGCCCGAAATGCGGTCCGGTATAAACCGGTACCTTCTTTCACGGTCGAGTAACTTGGCTCTGCAAATCCTTGCAATTCCCAATGCCCGGGAACCTGGATGTTTGCCCAATCCGAAACATCAAAATCACGTGTATAAAACAGGGAATCGTTCCCTGTTTTTACTGACGGTATGTATTTGAAATCCCATATCCCGTTTAAATTCAGAACATTTTTTTCATTAAAACAAAGTGGGGCTTTATTGTCGTTTGCTGAATGCGATGAAAAAAAACACATTACCAGCAACCCGATTACTAATAAAATCTGTCTCACTTATTTGGTATTTAAAAGTTTATATTACCATGTATAATCATAGCTGTGATAAAATGGCTGAAATGGTTTTAATGAAGGATTATTCTTTCCAAGTATCTCAATTAACTTAGCCGGCCACTGATTCGCACGTAAGGGAACAATTTTAAATTCACCTGTCACTTCTCCCATGCTTTCACCATAAAGTTTTGCCTGCGCCCTGGAACCTTTGTTACCTACCCCCATCAGTTTGGCATTATGGCTCACAATAACCTGATTATTGAGTACCTCCACCGATATATTGGAGTGGTCGCCGAAAATGGCAATCCCATTCCCTTTTGAGTCAGTCAAAACTGCGACGTTTACATTAGCACGGTTCCCGTTAAAATTCAGGTCACCTTTTTTCAGGTAGTGAACTCCATAATCGACCAGCAAATATTTATCAGGATGAGAAGGATATGGCCCGTCGCCCAGCCAGATAAGATCAGTAATTTGCTCCGGGAGCACAAACGAAACACCTGCTTCCAAAAACATCCCGGTAGCATTTTCGGGTTTCCACTGGTAATTAACAGCCAAAACCCCATCGCCGGAAACTAAATAATCAAGCCTACCAACCAACCTCTGCCCGGGAAATTTTTCTCCCCTGAAAAAACTGGCATTTGCTGACAACTGATACGATCCTCCATTTTTTGTTTCTTCCAATTTTTCGATCTGAGTGGCCGGGAGAAGATGGGGTTCCCAGTACATTTCCCCGCCTTCGCCTTTCATGGTCATATCGCTGATTTTAAGTGCACGTCCGGTATGGGCATACAATCCATACGCAAGCGGTTTGCTCCCTTCCTGATTATCCATGATTTTGACAGACAAATCATTGTTTTGAAAGTCATAATAAAATCCATTATAACTTACGGATGATCCCTCCTGTTTCTTTTCGACATTCAATTGTCCCTTTTCGTATTCCGCCAGAATTTCTTCCAGCACTTTATTAAAACCATTGCCCGTTTGCAGTTCGATGGTATGATT
>CAZHKI010000396.1:0-303 GCA_964533365.1 uncultured Maribellus sp.
GCAAATGTATGTTAACTACTACGATGAATTCAAAAAGACTAAAGAAGAAAATCTCACAATTGGAATAGTGCTCTGCAAACAGAAAAATGAAACATTGGTGAGAATAACTTTGCCAAAAGAAAACCAACAAATTTTTGCAAGCAAGTACCAGACAGTTTTACCAAGTAAAGAGGAACTGAAACAATTGATAGAAAACAAGGAATAGAAATGCCAGCCCAAAAGCCATACACATTTGCAATTCGCACAAGCCAAAGCAAAGACCAAAAGTTGCAAAAAAGTATGTCTTGCCAATACACGTATTGA
>CAZHKI010000396.1:313-3987 GCA_964533365.1 uncultured Maribellus sp.
CAGGCGGTAACAATCTGTATATGTCATAGCCGGTTTTGTGGGTTATTGAAGGTTCATCACCCGCATTTACTTCATCTCGGTTTGACAGGAAAGTAGTCCGCAACCGGCTACGCCACTTACAATTTACCGTTGTGTGTAAAACTTCACGTGATAAATTAAAATAGATATTGGAAATTATATGAATTACAAAATTCAAAAACTTGATTCTTTTAGACTTTTGTCAATTTATGGATATGAAGCCATTGGTTCAGGGCATAATATGCATGCATTAATTGAACTTGATATTACAGATATTCGTCAGAGACTTAGATTACAAAGAAAAGCAGGTCATAGTGTTTCATTCTTTGGGTTTATTCTTTTTTCGATTGCTAAAACAATAGATGAGCATAAGGAATTAAATCATATTAGACGTGGGAAAAAGCTTTATTATTTTGATGAAATTGATATTGATATCCCCATCGAATTAGAACTTAACGGTGTATTGACACCTAGAAAATACATTGTTAAAAATGCTGCAAAAAAAACGAGTATTGAAATATCTCAAGAAATTGAACAAGCTAAAAAGAGTTGGAAAGATAATGGAAATGCAGGAGAAGATGATAAATGGGCTCAATGGTGGATTAAATTCTCAATGATTTGCCCAAAGTGGTTATTTAAATTGATAGCAAAGCAATTTTCAAGAAATCCTTTCTTGCTAAAAAAAGGATTTGGAACAACCTATGTTTCATCAGTTGGAGGATTCAGTAATGTTTCTGGATTTATCGTTCCTTTTTTTGCTGGTCAATATAGACCTTTAGCCTTTGCAATTGGGAATACAACTAAAAAACCGGGAATCGTAGGGTCTGAGATAAAAATCAGGGATTATTTAAGTATGACAGTAACAATAAATCACGATTTAGTTGATGGAGCTCCTGCTGCAAGATTTATAAACCGATTAAAACAGCGAATTGAAGGTAATATTGAATAAAAAATAAAAAACAGCTTCCCCGTTACCGCGCGATTGCATCGCGTGGTTTGTGAAGAATTTCATTATGCCACACGATACAATCGTAGGGCAGCAAAGGTTTTCGATGAAGAGAATTTTGGGATTTACAGAGAGGCGCTAAAATTTTATTAAACGAGAAGAGAATTAGATAAAACAATATTAAATCCAGAATCCGGCGGTTGCAAACCGCCGCTCCCTCAATGCGAATGCAAGCCGCACTCTTTTCCAGAGTTTTGTTCCCACCACCAGCGGCCGGCGCGGAAATCTTCGCCGGGTTGAATGGCGCGGGTGCAGGGTTCGCAGCCGATGCTTACAAATCCGCGGTCGTGCAAAACATTATAGGGAACATGGTTTTGTTTAATGTATTCTTTCACCTGGTCGAGGCTCCATTCCAGCAGCGGATTATATTTGAGAATCTGGTTGCCTTCGTCCCATTCAAACTCCTGCATGTCGCTGCGGTTTTCCGACTGGGCGGCCCGCAGGCCGGTAATCCAGATTTCATTGCCGGCCAGCGCCCGTTTCAGCGGGATCACTTTCCGGATAAAGCAGCATTCTTTCCGGTTTTCAAGCGATTCGTAAAAGCTGAACGGCCCCTTCTTGTTTAACAGTTCTTCCACTTTTTCGGCAGGCGGAAAAAATGCCCGGATGGATTTGCCGTATTTTTCGAGCGTACTCCGGTAAACTTTGTAGGTTTCTTCAAACAGGCGGCCGGTGTCGAGGGTCACCACTTCCACACCAAAATTATTTCGAAAAATCAAATCAGTAATCACCTGGTCCTCGTAACCGAAACTGGTGGTAAAGACTACTTTACCGGGATGGTTTTCGGCCAAAAAATGCAGTTTTTCAACGATTGATTTTCCGGCTAACTGTCTGTTATATTGTTCTGTTACTTTCATTTTTATGCCTTTAATTCTCAAAACTCACTACTAAATACTAAATTCTTTGTACTTATTTACTCGACATACAAAACCAGTCCTTTCAGGTATTCGCCTTCGGGGTGGTAAATGTTCACGGGGTGATCGGCAGGTTGCGTCAGTTGGTGGAGGATACGCACGTTGCGGCCCGAAATGGCAGCAGCCGAAAACACGGCTTCGCGGAATTTTTCTTTCGAAACCACCTGCGAACACGAAAAAGTAAATAAAATCCCACCGCTGCGGATTTGCTCGAAAGCACGTGAATTAATCCGCTTGTATGCCTGCAACGCCTGGTGTACCGCATCGCGGTGTTTGGCAAAAGCGGGAGGATCGAGAATTATCAGGTCGTATTTGTTTTTAATGTCGCGCATAAATTCAAAAGCATCGGCAACAAAAGATTCATGTCGCGTATCATCCGGAAAATTCAGGTCCACATTTTTGTTGGTGAGTTCGATGGCCTTGGCCGACGAATCAACAGAATGTACGAGCCGGGCGCCGCCTTTCATGGCATAAAACGAAAAACCGCCAGTGTAGCAAAACATGTTGAGCACATCGCGGCCGGCAGAATACTGCTGAACCAAATGCCGGTTTTCGCGCTGGTCGATAAAAAAGCCGGTTTTTTGTCCTTCAAGCCAGTCAACCTCAAAACGAAGCCTGTTTTCAAGAACCTCGGAACTGTCGTTTCCGCCAAATAGATAGCCATCCGTTGCCTCAACGCCAGCTTTAAATGGCAGCGATTTTTCGCTTTTATCGTAAACAGCCTGCAATTTGTCGCCTAAAACTTCCTTCAGCGCTTTTGTAATCGATTCCCGTACAAGATACATCCCAACTGTGTGCATCTGTACAACAGCCGTTCCGTTATAAAAATCCACAATCAACCCCGGCATTCCGTCGCCTTCGGCATGAACGAGCCTGAAAACATTGGTTTCGGTATTATCAGTCAATCCCAAAGCCTTACGCGCATTCCAGGCATTTTCAATTTTATTTTTCCAGAATTTGTAATCGATTGGCTGCTGTTTAAAAGTTAGCAGCCGTACAGCAATTGAACCCACCTGGCAATGACCTGCCCCCAGAAAACTGCCATCGGCAGCAAAAACCTCCACAAGGTCGCCTTCTTCCGGTTTGCCTTCGGCTTTAGCGATGGCCCCCGAAAACACCCACGGGTGAAACCGCTTCAGTGACTGGTCTTTTCCCGGTTTCAGGATTATTTTTGGATATACTTCGGGCATCGTTAATTTTTAATGAAGTTTTCATAAATTTTGAGGGCAGTCCAGGCGTCGGTGGCCGCGTAAATCATTTGAGCCTCCGAAAGGGCATCCGCTTCCCAGTTCGACAGTTGCTGTGTTTTCGAGATGCGGAACCCCAAAACAATGGCCACCATTTTTTTCAGGCTGAAATCCTGAATGCCAAGCTCTTTGGCGTAATCCTGCAATTCGACAAACCCGGCAGGTTTGAATTTGCGGATGACCTGCAATCCTTTGATATCGTCGCGGATGGCAACTCCGGGTTTAATGATGCCAGGATTAACCAGAATATCCACAATTTCAGGAGGCAGGCCAATATGGTTGGTACGAAAAAGAAAAGCCTGGTTTTTGGTGGAAAGCTGCAACAGCGAAACCTGGTTAACGACCCCTTTTTTGAAAGAAGGGCGGGTTTCGGTATCGAACCCAATAATCGGGTACCCCGATAAAATATTCGCAGCCATTTTGGCTTTTTCCTGCGAATCGACCAGAACAATCTCCCCGTCAAACCATTTCAGCGGCAAATCGGTCAGT
>CAZHKI010000397.1:0-3983 GCA_964533365.1 uncultured Maribellus sp.
CGGGATTTAAAACTACGCTCAGTACGGAAGCGTTTGCCTGTGCTCCTGAGTGGGGCTGTACATTGGCCCATTCAGCGCCGTAAAGTTCCTTGATACGATCAATCGCCAGTTGTTCGGTCATATCCACAAACTGGCATCCGCCGTAATACCGCTTCCCCGGGTAGCCTTCGGCATATTTGTTGGTCATTACCGAGCCCATGGCTTCCAAAACCTGGTCGCTCACAAAATTTTCAGAAGCAATCAGTTCGATTCCGCCCAACTGCCGTTCCCGTTCCTGCCGGATAATATCAAAAACCAAAGTATCTCTCTTCATTTTTGCTTAACTTATGTTTTTAAAATTCAAAAGTAATACATTTTAATACAGCCGTTTGTTGATAAAGCTGATAAAAACCCATTATTTTTGAACAATTAATAATACAAGTTACGGGTTTCGAACCACAAACTTCAAGTTTAAAAGATGAATAAAAAAGAACGGCCTGATTTACTGAGCGCTTTTTGCATTTTAACCTTTATCGGGAGCAGTATCGGCTTTTTACTTTACTTTCTGGCGTCATTGTTTTTTGAAGAGGCATCGGAAATTATCATACGGTATTCGTCGTGGCACACGGTCGAAAAAATTTCGCCGCTTTACTTTACCATTTTCATGGCCATGTACGCGGTTTCGCTCGCTGGCGCCATCCGCATGTGGAAACAACACCGTGATGGTTTATTTCTTTATATTTTCGCGCAATTTATTATTATGTTTCTCCCGGTTGTATGGATTAACAACCATTCATTTTCAACCACAAACGCCATTTTCACAGCAGTTTTTATAATTGGCTACCTGTGGCACTGGCGATGGTTGAAACGATAAGGGGAAAAATTAATTATTTCAGATATTTTCTTACCAACATATAGCTGTCGTACTCTTTTTCAATTTGAAAACCAAACCGTTTGTACATTTCCAATGGGCCTTTATAAAGGCGTTCGCACGACAATTCATCTTTCCCGGGATATGCTTCGATATAATCGAAATCGGGAAAGGAATAATCGACACAAATCTGTTCCAGCATTTTTTGAGCGATTCCTTTTCTCCTGTAATCGGGATGTACCAAAAAGCAAACAACTGAAACCACGTTACCGTCAGGTTGTCCGGTTATTTCATAATAATTCTGCAACCCGGCATAATTTTGCCGATTATTAACATTACACCACCCAACAGGTGTGTTTCCGGAGTATGCCAGGTAACCTGCCATTTTCTTTTCGGTAATATACCGGATAACCGAAGCGCGGTTATTTTCCCGGGTCCACTGCTCCCCGGGGCCGGTAAAATGAAATGAGAAACAGTAGCAGGCCGACCATCCGGGATTTTCAGTAAAAACCATATGATCGAAAAAGAACAGGTAGTCTTCCAGCAATTCGGGACCCAGCGGCTTAATCGTGATAGTATTCATTTTAAGTGGATATTTTTTAAAAATATAGGCGTGTACGACATAAAACCTACTCCTTTTTGCCGGGTTCAACATGAACGTGAAATGCAGGCGCCTGATAATCTTTTGGCAGATAACCGGCCGGAATGGTTGTCATGTTTCCGTCTCTGGCTGCGCGGTAATGGGGCGAAAGAATTTCAATCCCTTTTTCGTTGCACACATCCTGAATATTCTGGTGCAAATGGGAATAAATCAGGGCCTGTTTTTTAACTTCCCGGGTATGAACGTTAATCTGGTACGAAACATAAAAATCGTCGAGACTGGTTTGCAGCACAAAAGGTTTCGGCTCTTTCAGGATAAATTCAGTCCGCTGAGCTGCTTCAATTAATGCCTGATGCATTTCCTTCCAGGGGACATCGTAGCCAATGGTGACGGTAGTATGAAGGATAAGCCCGCTGTTCGCGGTTTCGCTGCTGTAATTAATGGTGTTTCCCGAAAGGACTGCCGAATTGGGAATGGTAATAATTTCATTTTTTAATGTTCTAATCCGGGTAACCAAAAGCGTTTTTTCTTCCACATCGCCAAAAACTTCCCCAATTTTAATGCGGTCGCCCACTTTAAACGGCCGCATGTACGTGATGACAAGGCCAGCCACCATATTGGCAATGGCAGTTGAAGAACCGAGTGAAAAAAGTACTCCGATAAACACGGAAACACCCTTGAATATTTCAGAATCGGAACCGGGCAGGTAAGGAAAAATCAAAACAAACATAAAAGCATAAAGCAAAAACCTGATAATGCTGTATGTTGGCATAGCCCAATCGGAATGAAATCCCGATATTTTCAATTTTTCTGATTCAATTTCACTGAAAATGTACTTGACAAAACGGATCACATACTTCATCACAAAATAGATGACCAAAATGGTAAACAGGTTGGGAAGATATTCCCAGGTTGAAACAAATACTCCCTTGAAGGGCATCCAAATCAGCTTAAACAATCCATCGGCCCAGTGGCGGGTAAACGGGAAAATGCTGAAGATGACAGGAAGGGCGATGTAAAGTAAAATGAAATATACGAACCACCGGAATATTTTTAACAGAAACAATATCCCCGAATATTCCTGTTCCTCCGTTAAAAAAGTGTAGTCTTTATACGCTAAACTTTTCAGCCACATTTCCTTTTTGCCTTCGACATAGGCCAGCAGTTTTCGATAACCTCTGCCAATGAGCCAGAATATAAATATGACCGAGAACAATACCAGTAACACCAACCCGATTCTGATTAAAATGGTCGATAACCGGGTTTCATGTCTGGCTTTCTTCAGGTCGTTAATAATGATACTGGTATATTCTTTGGCCAGTTCTTTTTTCGATACATTTTGCCACATGGCATCGGTTTCCGAAATACTCAGGATAATATTTTCGCCATAAACAACGTCAACCGTGTATTC
Organism: uncultured Maribellus sp.; assembly: GCA_964533365.1. Taxonomy (GTDB): domain Bacteria; phylum Bacteroidota; class Bacteroidia; order Bacteroidales; family Prolixibacteraceae; genus Draconibacterium. Next base: position 2,863 of record CAZHKI010000397.1, read on the forward strand.
CGCGTCGGTAAAGGTGATGGAATCAATCTGCAAAAAATCGTCGTCAAACAGTTTTTTGATTCTTTTAGAAATATTCATAGCCCTTTCGTTGGGTTTCGACGCACCAATTTTGGCATACACATAAAAAAGCGTGTCATTAAAAACCCCAACCACAGGGTAACCGGTTGCGCTGGCCCTTAACGAATCAATTTTTGCTTTTTTCCGGTCAATCCGTTCTTTTTCCAGTTCATCAATTTCCTGAAGTTGCCTCAGCAACTGCTCTTTTTGAATATTATCAGTGGTTTTAAGCGAATTCAATTGCACTTCGAGTTCCACTCTGCGGATGGAATCGTCAATTCGCTGTTGCTCAATTTCGGCCAGCCGCTGACTGTATTCCTGCAGCAAAACAATATTTACAGAATCACTGTCAGCCTGGGTGGTACTGTTTTGACTTTTAACAGCGAAATTGCAAAACAAAAGTGCAGCTATCAAAAAAACAGAATTATATCGTCTCATATTCTTTCTCTTTTCTTGTAAATTTAACACATTTTTGAAATCAGGGCTATTATTCCAATTCCAATAAACGAAACGGATTTTCGTTAATTGAATAAATTCTATCTTTACCGGAACATTAACTAACAAAACAACCAGCTATGCCCGTAAAAACTGTAATCCGATTTTTTTTGATTTCCGCCATTTTATTCCAAATTTCATGTGCAAGAAATGAATTTGTCCCCATCCGCGAAACCATTGATTTAAGCGGAACGTGGCAGTTTGCACTTGATTCGGCAGGAACCGGAATCGCGGGAAAATGGTTCGAAACAGAACTGGCCGAAACCGTGGAATTGCCCGGCACCCTCGACGAAAACAACAAGGGTTTTGTCAATACCAACCACAATGAAACCATGCGACTATCGAGAGAGCGCATGTACGAAGGAATGGCCTGGTATCAGAAGAAAATCACCATCGGTGAATCGTGGGAAGGCAAAGAAATTTTTCTGATTCTGGAACGGACCAAACCTTCGAAGGTCTGGATTGACGATCAGTACATTGGCGAAAATCAAACCATCCTGTCGCAACAAAAATACATCCTGACGAACTTTTTAACATCCGGCGAACACACACTAACCATCATGGTGAAC
>CAZHKI010000398.1:0-3970 GCA_964533365.1 uncultured Maribellus sp.
AAATATAGCTTCCCATATTTTTAATCAGCGGATGATCGTACACATCGAATTTTCCGTTGGTGGCGCGTTTGAGCAAATCGAGGCACTGATAAAGCGAAGCTCCTGCCCTGCCCCAATACGACGGTCCTTCGTCGCACCCGCCGTCGTTTGGATAAATATTAATGAACTGGTCGAGCGATTTGACCAGTTTTTCAACAGCTTCAACCTTTTTTGCCTGATTATCTTCCAGAATTAAAAAGGCAGTCAGCATGTTGTGGTTGGTCCATGGATTCCAGTTGTTTACATCGCGGCTGCCGTCCAGTCCCTGCCACCAAAAATCGTTTCGTTCGTAATACGGGATTACTGCTTTTTTCATGATTTCGTTTTTCAGCCGTTTGGCAATGAGCGGATGGATTTTGTCGAATTCGTCCTTAAACAAAAACCAGGTCCACGAAAGGATGTTGGTGATTTCGCCCACACCAAGATCAATTACCGGCTCGTCGGCATCGGGAAGGCCGTGCGGCGCTTTTTGCGCGGTGAGGTGTGCCGACCACCCCCACCAGGTTTGTTCGCTGTAATACCAAACGCCATTTACGATCTGGTCGGTAAAACGACCTTTGCCTTCGGCCAATTCACCCATCACCAATGCCATGAGCGCTGCACGTGGCGCAGCATACGCCTCCTGCCGGCGATCGCCCGAACGGATAATTTCAAGATATTCGGTAGCTTTTACAACCGGCCAGTCGTAGCTGAGGTATTTTTCAGCCTCTTGGATGTACTGTTTTTTAAAGTTCACAGGAAGATTGTTCCAAAAGGTACGGTTGTAATAATCGGGAAAACCAAGTTCTGAAAAATCTTTAACCAGCACCTGGGCAAGGTTGATTTCATTGGCTTCCTTTTGAAGCAAATCGCGTTTTTCTTTTGAAAATCCGGAAACAGAAAAAAACAGAACAAAAAACAAAACGATAATTTTCTTCATATCCTAAAGTTTTAGATGTTTATTTAACTTTTACTGGTTTCATGTAATCATCGTTCATTTCGTACGGCAGTTTCCACACATTTCCGCTGAAATCGCCGAAATAGAGTTCCGACTTGCTGAATTGGTGCGGGTGACCGGCGGCCCAGAAAAAGCAAAACGGCGCTTTAAAATCAACCGGACGGCGGACATACGAGTGGCTAAATTCACTGTTTTGGGTCAGATTTTTTTCCATAGTCCAGCTTTTACCGTTGTCGGTTGATTTCCAGATTTGCAGTTCGCCGCCAACGCCCCATTTCTGCGGGCCTGAAACGGTTGGCCCCACCAGTTTCCACTCTTTTTTTGAAATAAAAAGACTGCCCATGTCGTAATTGTGGTCCGACTCAGTAATTTTTGAAGTTTGCCATTGTTTACCGTCCCAGCGGGTGATGCACCACTCGTAAGGCGCACTTTTCGGGCCGGGCTCGTGACCGTTGCTGCGGATGTACAGGCAAACCGGGTTTCCGGCAGCATCAAAACCCATATCGAGAATATAAACATTTTTTCCAAGCGACTGATATTCAACAGCCCGCGCCTTAATTTCAGGTTTCAGAAGCGGAACATCAATCATTTCTCCGGCAGCATTTGTCCAGGTTTTTCCCATATCTGCTGTTTGAAGATAAAATAAATCGGTCCGTTTATCAACGTTTCCCTGGGGGTGACGATTAAAAAACGTTCCTGCAATTCTTCCCTGGAAAACATTACTTACCTGGTAATGCCCCGATTTTTCGCCTTCGTTTTCAGCAATGGCAGCCAGCAATTTATCGTCGGTCCATTTTGTTCCATCAGCACTGGTTTCGAAATACAATTGCCGGACTCCGGTATATTTTGTAAAAAAATGGAAATAGCCAAGGTTGGTGTTCCAAGGCTGCGGGTAAGTCATCTCCTCTTCCGTAACCTGCTCAAATCTGTCGATATTCAGGGGCTTTACACTTCTGAACTTGTAACCCGGTCGCGAAGTATTTCTTCCGCTGACAAAAACCCAGATGAAACCTTCATCGTCAATCATCAGCGATGGATTATCGTGTGGATCGTTAACTCCCAGTTTATCATAAACGATCGTTGGTTTTGAGACCATACCGGTTTTATGGTCAAATTCGCCAATCATGCAAAGCAGGTGGCGTTCGTTTTCTTTTGTAGTACCTCCGTAAACAAAAAAGGTTTTATTAGCCTTCCTGGAAAAAATTGCCAGTGGAACATGGTCAGCGGTATAAGTGCCAAGCGCCCCGGAATATTTATCGCCGTATTCGTATTTTTGATTAAGCTCGAACCAGATTCCCCGATATCCATCCATTTTTGTGTTATTGAGGGATTGAGCGGAAGACGACAGCCCAATCAGAATAAAAAAAATAAGCAATTGTTGTTTCATTTCAGTTTGTTTTTATCCGGTAACTTAGTCCGGCGTTCTTTCCCTGGGGTAAACCCGGGATTTTGTAAGTTAAACTCTTTCAGCGTTTTTTATATAATGCCGGTTTTTTATTCAAATTTTTGTACCGGCGCTTGAGCAGTTAATCCTTTTTTTACTTCAGCGGCACATCAACCACCCACTCCGCATTCATTTCATTTGTAATCCTCACTTTTATTTCTTTCGGAGTTTCTGAAATGATTTCGGCCCTGACTAATTTCTCCACTTTCTCAGAAGGATATAAAACCCAGACAAAAGTGGTGTTCTCCTCAATTTGTGTGGTAAAAATGGTGGTTGGATTGGGCTCGAATTTGTTGTACTCTGGACTGTACCAACCCTGAATTTCAGGCTGTTCCTGTCCTTTTACCATTTTAACATCCCATTTTTGTTTCCCCATAGGAATTAATTGGAGATTCCCTCTGTCATTTAAGGTGAGCAATTTATCATTTTCAATTTTTAATTTGTTCTCCGGGTGCCAGTGCCAGAGCGCTTCTACTTTTCGCGGACGATCGGTTGAAACCTGATCGACAACAACCCAAAAATTGCCACGGGAGTAAAATAAGGTGCGTGTATGTTTGCAAGTTCCCTCCAAATCAATAAAATTTTCGAACGAACCGCGGGCAAGATCATATTTTTCAGTAATGAGATAATCCTCATCCGAAACCGGGCTGCTGGTTACCGGAACTCCCGGCCCCTGTTCTTTTCCGTCGAACAGCAACACGTTGTGTCCTTTGCTTCCGGTGGCATACCCCCTGAATTTTGCGGCCACTTCGCCGGTGTAGGCAAACCGCCCGGCATCAACCAGTAAATCATGTCCGTATGCCGAAACGGCGATATTCAGTTTATCGTTGTGCTGGTGGCCGCTTCCCCACGGGCCAATATCGAAAAACGACCAATGGGCATCCGCATCAAAACCGCTTCGCGAAATCAAATGTCCGGCCCAGGGGAAAAAGAAGGAAGGACCCAATTCCGGTTTTTTACCTTCGTGTCCGTTTGTGGCAATAAATTTCCAGTCATCACGTCCAAAAGTAAGTGCAGCCTTACCAATTTTTTGCCGGTTATTATCCAAATCGCCATCATTATTCAGAATACCTGTTCCGTTGGGGCGCATGGTACAGGCCAGATAATTTAGCATTTTTTCCAGGGTTTCGTTAAAGAAAACAGGAAGCTGCCGGTTTGCCCTGTCGCAAATTTCCTTAAACAGTTCAAAATTATACAAAGCTGTAATATGGTAATGCGAGGTAAGTTCGGTTTGTGTCCCGTCGTCGTAAACCTGCCCTTTCATACTTTTGGTCATGGTTTCGATGGAATAGTTGAGCCATTCCGTTGAATTCTTAAATTCGGGGAAGTTGGTGGCAATGGTTGCCAGCGCCGAAATTTCCATGGTAAGCCAGTTGTTTTCGGCGTGATAATAGCGGTTATAATGAGCATGATCGGGTAAACTGCTCAACATGAGCAGCCGGGTGGCAGGCAAAAGATATTCGCTGTTCATTAATCCGTAAAAAATCTGCGACCACACTTTTGCACGGAAACTCACCTCAAGTCCCCGCCAAACCGAAGTACTGCTTTTT
>CAZHKI010000399.1:0-3970 GCA_964533365.1 uncultured Maribellus sp.
AACACACCCCGGTAAACGCCACCATTATCCGCGACATTATTTTTCACGGGGGCGATGCCAGCATGTTTCTGCCCAAAGGGCTCAACATTGAAGAATTCAAAGTGGAAAATCCCTCCTGATTTGGTTATGCCAATGAATAAATACCTTTTCATTATTTTGCTGTTTTTTTCAGCATTTTCAGTTTCGGCAAACTCTGTTATCGAGGGAAATAACCGGGAATATGCCGGGAAAACCATCCACTTTTACTGTTGGTCCGATGCGGTTACCCAAAAGGAAGAACCACTGTTTTCCATCCGGTTCGATAATGAAGGCCGGTTCCGTGCCGAAGTTCAGGTTTCAAAAACCACCTTTACATTCTGCGATTTCGGAATTTACCGGGGAATGTTTTTCATAGAATCCAACCAGAAGGTTGAACTGCTTTTCCCGCCCCTTCGCGAGAAATCATTTGCCGACGAAAAAAATCCCTTCTTCGAGCCCGTTTCCTTTTGGTTCAACCTCAGCAACGACAGGGGGATCAACCAGCAAATCTCACCCGGTTGAACCAACTGACCAACCAGTATTTCAACCAGTTATATTTCCGGCATTCGAAAGCCGTATTCGACACGGTGACCACAATTCTCAATACAGCTTTCCCGGCATCAGACAACCCGGGTTTCGAAATCCATAAAAAACTGAAATTAAAATCGCTGGAAGCCGAAGCTTTCCGATTGAAAAGCGAAGATATTGCCGGTACTTTCACCGAAGTAAAAGAGGAATACCGGACCCACCCGGCGTTTGTCCATTTTTTCGATAAAGTTTTTACCAACCGGCTTTCGTTCGATGTCAAAGAGATTCACGGGGACGAACTCCGCAAAGCGGTGGCGGCCGGCAACACCGGCGCGCTGCTCAAACACGTTGAAACCAGGTACAAACTAAAAAATGAAACTGCTGCCCTGGCGTTGCTGAAAATGCTCCACGACGCCTACTACTCCGGAGAATTTGCAAAGACATCCGTCTTACAGGCGCTCCGTTCGTCGGTATTTGCCAGTCACAGCAGCCCCGAAATCCGGAAAATCTCGGCAAATATCATTGATAAACTTACTTTTTTGCAACCTGGTTCACCAGCGCCAGTCATTTGCCTGAATGATGCGAACGGAAACAAAAAATGCAGTAACGAAACAACGGATAAATATAAATACATCGTTTTTGCCGACGACGAAATGATGGTTTGCCGCGAACACCTGAAATACCTTACCATGATTCAGGAAAAATTTGAAAAACATCTTGAAATCATCCTGGTGATGCGAAAAACCGATTTAATCGAAATGAAAATTTTTCTCGATAAAAACCAGGTTCCCGGAATCCATCTGGTGGACGACAAAGGAATGGTCATCCGGCAATTCAGAATTAAATCGTATCCAACCTGTTTCCTGCTTGACGAAAAGCACCACGTGGTTTTCGAAAATACCAAAGCGCCGCTGGATGGGTTCGAACAGCAGTTCGGGAATTACCTCCGGAACGAATTGTTTGAAAGGCAACGGGGAAAATAATAAAGCAATATTTAACCAGATAAAGAAAAATGAAAAATATGCTGTCACGCCTCCTGCTTGTTGCATTGATTCTGTTCCAGTTTTCCCTTTCGGCACAGAATGGAAAATCTTTCACGTTTGTTCAGATGGCAGACACACAACTGGGTTTCGGCGGATACGAACACGACCTGCAGATGTTTGAACAGGCCGTAAAACAAATCAACGAACTGAATCCCGACTTCGTCGTCATTTGCGGTGATTTGGTCAACCAACCGGATGCGGCTTCGTATGCTGATTTTCTGCGGGTAAGGAAAAAATTCAACATGCCGTGTTACTGTGTTGCCGGCAACCACGATGTACAGCGGGTCCCAACCGATACCTCGCTCACCTGCTACCGGAAAACCATCGGAAAAGATTATTACTCTTTCCGCCACAAAGGATATACGTTCATTGTCACCAACACACAGTTGTGGAACGAAGAGGTAAAAATTGAATCGGAAAAACACGACCAGTGGTTTAAAAAAACGTTGACTGCGGCAGGAAAAAGAAAATCTCCCGTTTTTGTTATCGGGCATTCGCCGGTTTATATCTCGGAGTTGGATGAAAAACCTGCCTATTTCAATTTTCCCCCTGAAAAAAGAAAGGAAGTTTTTGAATTATTTAAAGCCAATCATGTAGCGGCCTACCTATCGGGACACGCTCACAAACTGGTACTCAACGATTACCAAGGAGTCCAGCTGGTAAGCTGCGAAGCAACCAGTAAAAACCTTGACGACCGTCCACTGGGATTCCGGGTTTGGGACGTTTCGCCCGGGAAAGCATCCCACCGGTTTGTGCCGCTGGAGCTATGAATCACTGCAAATAAAAAAAGTATTCCGGCTAATCAGCGCTGATAAAGGGTAATAATCTGTTTCAGGTTTTCGTAAGTATTCTCCAAAATCTCACCGAATTTATCTTCGGGGACCCATTTCACCTCGGTGATTCCCTCGCCGGTTTCGGGAAATCCCAGTTCATTCCCGTCGTAAGCCATCTCGAACCAAAAGGTCTCTTTGAAAATCCATTTCCCTTTTGTCTCTTTGTAAGGTGACTGATAGATATGATACGTTGAAGGCAGTTGCTTTGCAATTTTATGCCCTGAAATACCGCACTCTTCTTCCACCTCCCGGACAGCCGCAGTTGCCGCCTTTTCTCCTGGTTCGATTTTTCCTTTGGGCAGGTCCCACTTCCCGTTCCGGTATATAAAAAAAATATTACCGTCGCGGCGGACCACTCCCCCCGCTGCAGGCAGGGAAACAAAAACAGAACGGAACAATCCGAAAAATTTTTCGGGATCGGAATGAACCAGCAGAACCTCTTTTTCACTGCTTTGGATGGCCGTAACCAACCACTTCCGAAGATCTCCCGGTTGCCAGTTTTCCACATCAACCGGGGTGGGTTTATTTAATGTTATATTCTCCCGGCCCGAAATGGCAATCAATTTTTCATTAAAAAAAACTTTATACATTTGTTCTGAATATTATAAAATCACACCTGGAAATCATGGAATCGACTCAAATTGAAGTAACAAAAAAATTACTGCAAATAAACACATTAAAAATTCAACCATCAAGCCCTTTTACCTGGGCATCGGGTTGGATTTCGCCTATTTACTGCGACAACCGGAAAATTTTATCGTACCCGGAAACCCGTTCGTTTATCCGCGATAAATTTGTGGAAGTAATCCGGAAAAAATACCCGGAAGCAGAAGTGATTGCCGGGGTAGCCACCGGCGCCATTGCCCACGGGGTTTTGGTGGCCGACCAACTGGGACTTCCGTTTATTTACATCCGCTCAAAACCGAAAGACCACGGGCTGGAAAACCTGATTGAAGGCGACCTGAAACCTGGCCAGAAAGTAGTGGTGGTGGAAGATTTGGTTTCAACCGGCATCAGCAGTCTGAAAGCCGCAGAAGCAGTCAACAATTTCGGAGGCGAAGTGATTGGGATGGTTTCGATTTTCACGTACAACTTCCCGCAGGCCAAAGAAAATTTCAAAAAGGCAGGAATAGAACTGACACCGCTCAGCCGCTACCAAATCCTTATCGATTTGGCCCTCGAAACGGGTGAAATCACCAAAGACGAAGTGGAATCGCTGATGGAATGGCGCGAAGATCCGGCCAACTGGGGAAAATAACCCCTATCGATATTCATTCTATTATCCCGCTGTGGCGGGATTTTTTTTCACATAAAAACAGGAAAGCATGAGTTTAAACAAATATGTCAGCGAAATTAAAATGGTTGAAAACAACGAACAGGTGATTTTTAATTACCTGTCGAATTTTGAAAACCTGGCCGGCTGGCTTAATTCAGGATTGATTGAAAAAGTAACCCAAAAGGTTCCGCAAATAAAAATCACCGAGTTTTCTTCCGACCGCGATTCCTGCAAATTCAACATCACCGGGCTGGGATTGGCCGAAATTCGTA
>CAZHKI010000400.1:0-3956 GCA_964533365.1 uncultured Maribellus sp.
GAACAACGCCAGGAAATGCTTGTCATTACCCGGATTTCCGCAAATGATTTTAAATCGGAAAAACACGGGGCGTTTGTTTTTGTTCCTTTACTTAAAGGAACCGTAAATTGTTGATTATGCTGAAAATTGAAAAATTTGTAGTGAACACATTGCAGGAAAATTCCTGGGTGGTTTCCGACGAAACAGGCGAATGTGTTTTTATCGATCCCGGATTTTATTACGAAGAAGAGTTCGGTGAAATCAGGGATTATATTTCATCCCGTAACCTGAAACCGGTTAAAATCCTGAATACCCACTGCCATTTCGATCATGTGATGGGCGTCGGTTTTGTCCGCAATGAATTTGGGGTGCCTTTTTTCGCCCACCCCGATGATAATTTTTGGGTGGGAAAAGCTGTGGAACAGGCTCGGATGTTTGGATTCGAAATGCCGCCGGTGGAACCTGCCGATGGATTTTTCAATGACAACGATCAGGTCTGCTTTGGTAACAGTGTGTTGGAAATCATTCATGTTCCAGGTCATTCTCCCGGGCATGTGGCTTTTTACCATGCCGGCAGCGCTTCGTTACTGGCCGGCGACGTTCTTTTCTACGGAAGTATCGGTCGGACCGATTTGCCTGGCGGGCATTATCAAACTCTCATTTCAGCCATTAAAAACCGGTTGTTTGTCCTCCCTGCCGACACAAAAGTATATTGCGGCCACGGACCCGAAACCACGCTGGGATTTGAGATGCGAAACAATCCGTTTTTAACCTGAAACCCGAGTGTTTTTATTGTTTCGCCATTTTTGTATGATGTTGGTTTAAAATCATTTTTTGAAGAAAACACAAAGGTTAAACTTGCAATCAATTTAAATATATAAGAAGATGTCGCACGATCGTTTTGTATCCCGTCACATCGGGCCAAGGAAAAATGAAATAAAGGAAATGCTTGAAGCCGTTGGCGTTTCTTCCATGGAAGAGTTGATTGAACAAACTGTTCCTGCAAATATCAGGCTAAAAGAACCGCTGAAATTAGGTACTGGTTTGACCGAACGCCGGTATTACCGGAAAATATTAAGCCTTGCAGCCAAAAACAAGGTTTTCAATACCTATATTGGCATGGGCTATTACGATACAATTACCCCGGCAGTAATTTTGCGGAACGTACTCGAAAACCCTGTTTGGTACACTTCGTACACACCTTATCAGGCCGAAATTTCACAGGGAAGGCTCGAAGCGCTGCTGAATTATCAAACCATGGTTTGCGAACTCACCGGCATGCCAATTGCCAATGCCTCGCTGCTTGATGAAGCCACAGCCGCGGCTGAAGCCATGATTATGATGATGGGACTTCGCTCCCGGCAAATGGCTAAAAACGGGGCGAATGTTATTCTGGTTGATGAGAAAATGTGGCCGCAAACCCACGATGTACTAAAAACCCGGGCTCTCCCGCTGGGTATCGAAATGAAGATTCTTTCCAAAGAAAATTTTGTTTTTTCGGATGATGTATTTGGTGTAATGGTACAGTATCCCAATTCCGATGGCGAAATCACAGATTATTCAGGGTTGGTTGAAAGAGCACATGAAAAAGAGATCAAAGTGGCAGTTGCCGCCGACTTGCTTTCGCTGGCCATCCTGGTTCCGCCGGGCGAGTGGGGCGCAGACATTGTCTTTGGAAACAGCCAGCGGTTTGGCGTCCCCATGGGGTACGGAGGCCCGCACGCTGCATTTTTCGCCACCCGCGAAGAATTCAAGCGGAACATGCCTGGCCGCATCATCGGAATTACCAAAGATTTACATGGCAACCGCGCTTTGCGTATGGCGCTGCAAACCCGCGAGCAACATATCAAACGCGAAAAAGCCACTTCCAATATCTGCACCGCGCAGGCTTTGCTGGCCATCATGTCCGGGTTTTTTGGCGTCTATCATGGCCCCGAAGGAATTTCACAGATTGCCCGCCGCATCCACAACATCGCCGCATTTCTGGCTGTTGAAATCGAAAAACTAGGCTACCGGCAACTGAATACCCACTATTTCGATACCATTCGGTTCGCACTGCCCAAACACGTGAAACACGAAGATATCGAGTGGCTGTCGCTCGAACTGGAAATGAATTTCCGGTATTTCGAAAACGGCGAAGTGGGCATCAGTATCGACGAAACCACCAACCGGGAAGATATGACCTGGATTCTGGAGGTGTTTGCCAAGGCTGCCAACAAACAGTGGCCGGTGGTGCGCGATTATCCGATGGGATTCGGCATCAGTGAAAGGTTTGCCCGCACTTCGGAATTTATGAAACAGGAGGTTTTTAACAAATACCGCTCGGAAACCGAAATGGTTCGGTACATCAAACGATTGGAACACAAAGATATTTCGCTCACCCATTCGATGATTTCGTTGGGATCGTGTACCATGAAATTAAATGCAGCTACTGAAATGCTGCCTCTGAGTTGGATTGAATTTAACGGGATTCATCCGTTTGTTCCAAAAAACCAGGCGCGTGGCTATCATGAAATGATGGAAGAATTACGCCGTGATTTGGCGGTTATTACCGGAATGGCCGATGTAAGCCTAATGCCCAACTCCGGTGCTGCCGGTGAATACGCCGGATTAATGGTCATTCATGCATACCACAAAAGTCGGGGCGAAAATCAACGCGATGTGGTGTTGATTCCGGCGTCGGCACACGGCACCAACCCGGCCAGCGCTGTGATGGCCGGGCTGAAAGTGGTGGTGGTTGCCTGCGACGAACGCGGAAATATCGACCTGGTTGATTTGAAACAAAAAGCGGAAGAATACAAAGATACGTTGTCGGCGCTCATGGTTACTTACCCGTCAACACATGGCGTGTTTGAATCGTCGGTAGTGGAAATGTGTGAGATTATTCACCGGAGCGGCGGCCAGGTTTATATGGACGGGGCGAACATGAATGCCCAGGTAGGACTGACTTCCCCCGGAATAATTGGCGCCGATGTTTGCCACCTCAACCTGCACAAAACTTTTGCTATCCCTCATGGCGGAGGTGGCCCGGGGGTTGGCCCGATTGCCGTGGCTGCACACCTGGTCGACTTTTTACCTTCGCACCCTGTTATGAACAACGGGCATATCGGGATTAATGCCGTTTCGGCTGCACCGTGGGGAAGCGCTTCGGTATTACCCATTACATTCGGGTATATCAAAATGATGGGAGGAAAAGGTTTAACGGAAGCAACCGAAATGGCCATTCTGAATGCCAATTACATTGCCAAAGCGCTCGAAAATAATTACGGTATTCTTTATACCGGTGAAAACAGTCGGGTGGCACACGAAATGATTCTCGAATGCCGCCACCTGAAAAATACCACCGGTATAACCGAAACAGATATCGCAAAACGACTGATGGATTACGGTTTTCACGCTCCAACCCTGTCGTTTCCGGTTCACGGAACGCTAATGGTTGAACCTACTGAAAGCGAATCGAAAAAGGAACTGGATCGGTTTATTGATGCAATGAATTCCATTTTCGGAGAAATTAAGGAAATTGAAGAAGGAAAAGCCGATAAAGAAGACAATGTGCTGAAAAATGCGCCACACACCGCCGAAATTGTCAGCGCAGACGAATGGAAGCATGGTTATTCCAGGCAGAAAGCTGCCTATCCGCTGGAGTGGATCAGGGAAAACAAATTTTGGGTTCCCGTCGGGAGGGTCGATAATGCCTGGGGCGATCGGAACCTGATTTGTACCTGTGGTTCTCCCCGGGAATATGAATTGCTGTCGCAGGACTAAAAATATAAAGTCACCTCTGGTTAAGAGGTGACTTTTAAATTTAAAAAAATGATTGCATTTCCCAATGCCAAAATAAATATCGGATTGAATGTGGTCTCCAGGCGTGCCGACGGATACCATAATTTGGAAACCATATTTTATCCGGTTAAACTGGCTGATGCACTGGAACTGGCCGATTCGGATACGACAGAACTGACCATTTCGGGAATGAC
>CAZHKI010000401.1:0-3956 GCA_964533365.1 uncultured Maribellus sp.
GAATTCGCCTCTACAAAAACCGGGATGTCCTGAAAATTCACCGGCCTGTTTTTCGAGAACGTTTGCAACGGATAAAAAACACCAAATTGCGTGGCATATTTTCCCAAAACCGAAAGAGGCAAGCTTCCAGAACAGTGAACGACCAGTTTTTCGCCAAAATGAATGAAGGGCAAAATAGTTTCGAAAGCTGAATCTTTCAAGGCAACCACATAAATATCGGCTTCGCTGCAAATTTCTTCCGGAAAGGTTGTATATGCCGCATTGACTATTTCGGCTAATGTTTTTGCTGAATTTTCGGTGCGGCTGAAAACCTGCAAAACGGTGTGTCCATTATTGTTCAGATTGATTGCAAGCTGGGTTGCCAGGTTTCCGGCGCCAATAAAAACAAAAGTAAGGCTCATTATTTTTGAAATTATCTTTCAAAAATAATGAGCCTTGACCAATGTACCAATTTATATTTAAACCGATGCAGCCTCGAAACGACGATTAACCACTTTCCAGTTCACTACATTCCAGAAGTTATCCACGTAATCAGCACGTTTGTTCTGATACTTCAGATAGTAGGCATGTTCCCAAACATCCAGCGCCAGCAGCGGAACTCCCTTCTTTTCAGCTACATCCATCAGCGGATTATCCTGATTTGGGGTGGAAGTCACCGCCAGTTTTCCATCATTCCCAACAACCAGCCAGGCCCAGCCACTTCCAAACTGAGTTTTTCCGGCGGCAGCAAATTTTTCTTTAAATGAATCAACCGATCCAAAATCATTTTCAATTGCTTTTTTGAGAATTGCCGGCATTTCGTTTTGAACAGGTGTCATATTTTCCCAGAAAAGATTATGATTATAAAATCCGCCGCCGTTGTTCCGAATGGCTGCCGGGTATTTGCTCATTTGTGCAAAAATTTGTTCCATCGGGGTTTGCAGCAATTCAGAACCTTTGGCTGCACCTAAAAAATTATTGTAATAAGCCTGGTGATGTTTTGTATAATGAATTTCCATGGTTTGTGCGTCGATATAGGGTTCAAGTGCATTGAAGCCGTACCCCAGATCGGGAAATTTGTGCCCCTGAAAACTTTTGGTTTCTGTGGCATACGAAGATAGACTTCCCAAAACCGGCACTGCAAAAGCAGTGGTTGCTGTTATAGCTAAAAACTTTCTTCTTTCCATACTTAATTGTCTTTTTTTATAACAAAACAAAAAAACAAAAATAAAGTTCGATAGAAAGATGTTCGTTTTTTTTCAGATATTCAACCATTTAACAGGACATCAACCAATTAACTACTCATTTATTCAAAAGAAATGAAATTCTTTAACCGAATGTGATTATTTTTACTTGCATGAATTGCATAAACTGATGAGAATTTCATTGATAATTGTAACCTACAACCGGCCGGATGCGCTGAGAATTATTCTGAAAAGCATTGAAAACCAGACGATATTACCTAATGAAGTTATCATCGCTGACGATGGTTCAGCGGAAGAAACCCGTCAGTTAATTCAAAGTATTAAAAAAAATTTCCCTGTACCGCTTTTACATGTATGGCACGAAGACCAGGGTTTTCGGGCAGCAGCTATCCGCAACCGGGCTATTAAAGCGAGCTCCGGAGAATATCTGATTTTTTCAGATGGCGATCTGTTTTTTCATCCCCGATTCACAGAAGACTTTCTGAAAAATATCAATAAAGGCGAAGCACTTATAGGGTCCAGGGTTTTTCTCACCGAAAAGGCAACAAAAAAACGGATGAAAGACAATAAATATCGTCGGCCACTCCCGCTTTTTTCATTGGAAACGGAATCGAACCGGCTGAATTCAGTCAGGTTTCCGTTCATTAACCAATTGTTAAAACCGGTCAATTTTTCATCAAATCTCCGGGGAGGATTGTTAGGGACATGGAAAACTGACATGGTAGCCATTAACGGATGGAATGAAGATTTTTCAGGATGGGGGCTGGAAGACACTGAACTGGTCGCCCGGTTGTTCAACCTTGGGATTACGCTTAAAAAAATTAAATTTCAGGCCATTACTTACCACCTCTGGCACCCGGTGCAAAGCCGCGAACACGTTTCATTTAACCAGCAATTGCTGGATAATACAGTAAAAGGAAAGCGAATTACCTGTAAAAAAGGACTTACTTTTTCAGAATAGAAGTTTTCATGTCCGCTGTTGAATTCCAAAGAAAAAGGGAATAAAAAAAGGTAAAAAACGACAGTCCCATGTGGGTTTCCAGGTTTGAATCGCCAAAATTGGCTAAAGCTATGGAAATAAGAAACATAACAAAAACAAAATTACGGTGATGCCCTTCCCTGAAAACCGGAATCAAGATAGCCAGTAGTATAATTAAGAATCCCACTATTCCAAATTTGACCATATAGTTCAGATACTGGTTATGCGATGGCCCCCGTTTTTCTTTCACTAATTGAGTTTCCATTTTATCATAAGCTTCATTGTATTTCAGAACCCAGTTTCCGGTACCAATCCCAAACAAGGGATTTTCTTTAATCAGAATTAACGAAGCTTTCACATATTCAATACGTTGTGCCAGCGATTTATTGTTGGGATCTCCTGTACGAAAATAATGGTCGAGTTCCCAAACGGTTTCATAAATCCGGGGATAAATGGAAAAAAAACGGTTTCGAAACTTGTAATTGGTAACACCTTCTTCAATCATCTTAATATCATCTGATGTCAGTTGACTTACACCCACGCTGTCTTTTCGGTAGCCCAGGCTTGTCATATATCGGATTAGTGTACTACTCAGCGGGAATCCATTCAGCAAATCGTCGTATTTTATGTCACTTCGTTTGTTCCATTCATTCCGAAGCTCTTCGTCACAAACATAAACATTAACAAGGTAGCCATTTTCGCGTGCCCCGTTTTCAAAGTCGTGATGGTAAAAATTTCCCGATAACGTTTTGGTTTCAACACGAACTGGGTCAACCGGTTTAAAGTTGTAAAAATCATTTAATACATTTCCAATGAAAATTGCAGGCAACAAAACCATGAAAAGGATGAATATCAAAAGTAGTTTCTTCCATGTTGTGTTCTTAAATTTTCCTGCAAAATAAATGAGGGAGATAATGAATGTACCCAAAAAGGAAATTATGCCCAGCAACGATTTGAGCAGGATCAAGAAATAAATGAGCCATATAAAACATGCGATCAGCAGGTATCGGTACGAATAAAAATTCAGGTTTTTATTCCGAACAATAAACCAGGCCAGAAGAATGAGCGCAAGAACTACCTGAAATGAAAAACGGATATGCGAAACAAAACTAAAATTCCTAAATCCTTCCTCCTGAAAAAAGTCGTGAAGAATGAGTTTCCCTGTGATAATAAAGCTAGCGGTTATAACAGATATAATAAATGACAGAAAAACAATGTAAATCCTTTTATCCGGCAGTTTGGGCGACAAAAATACAGCCAGCGGGAGTACTATCCAAAATACTACCTTTCTCAACTCATAGAAAGCAAAAGTAATATCATTTGTAAAGAGCACTCCAATTAAATAAATTCCAAAAACTGATAAAGGGAAAACAACAGTTTTCCATGAACGGGTTATCACCGACGGGTGATGCCATAAACGAAGTGCCAAAGCCTGCAGAAATAATAAGGCAATAGAAATACTAACCAGTGCCTCGGAAAAAGGGAAAAAAATTGCAGTGACAATTAACAAGTAGAAGTAAACATTTTCCCTCAGGTTATAAATCGATACATTATGTAGTTGCATAGTATCAGTAGTAGTTTGGTAAACAAACGAAGGGAAACAATTATAATTATTACAGATAAAAATAAATTTATAAAAAAAGCCCGTGCTCCAGGGAACACGGGCTTGGATAAATTTGGCAGCGACCTACTCTCCCACAAAACTGCAGTACCATCGGCGCTGGCGGGCTTAACTTCTCTGTTCGGGATGGGAAGAGGTGGTGCCCCGCCGCTATAGCTACCTAAAACTTTTC
>CAZHKI010000402.1:0-3938 GCA_964533365.1 uncultured Maribellus sp.
TATCGATCATCCCGTAGTAAGGTACTGCCGGAATGGTAATTTTTTCGCGGATGACATCCACCTCAAACGGTTTTTTATCGCCCGGGCGCTGTGCTTTAATCTTTACCGGTTTATTTGCGGGCCCTTTTAACAGGCTGCTCACATCTTCAGTCGTCATTGTGGAAGTATTTTTCCCTTCCACTTCCAACAGGATATCGCCGGCTTTCAGGCCAAACTTCTGGGCCGGAAATCCTTCATAAGGTTCGGCTATCAAAATTTTATCGTTTTGCTTGCTGATGAGCGCGCCGATGCCGGCATATTCACCGGTGGTCATAAACCGGAAATCTTCCATCTGATCTTCCGAAATATAATTCGTGTAGGGATCGAGCGACATTAACATTTCGTCGATGCTGGTCTTCACCAGTTTATTCGGATTAATCTCGTCAACATAAAACATGTTCAGTTCCCTGAACAGGGTATGATAAATATCCAGGTTTTTAGCTACTTCGAAGTTTTTCTCATCCTGTGTAAAACTGAAAAACCCGAGTCCTGCGATAGCTACAATCGCTGTTCCTATCCAAAATTTTTTCCAATTCATCGCTTTCTGTATTAGATCTGAACCACAAAAATTCAGCGTGTTTTATAAAATAATTCGCCAAAAATATAAATTCCTGAATGATATCTGTATTAACAACAGCCGAACTGTTACGTTAAAATAAATTAAACCCAGCATTTTATGAAAAAAACAAAACCCCGAAAAGTTCACCCGGGAAATTATAATTTCAAAAAATCAACCTAAAAAGAACCCATTTTAGCAGAGTCGAAAACATGGCAGCAAAAGGTAACAAAGCTGATTTACCGGCAGATATTGCCCGTTTAACGAATATTTTTGGGGTAAAACCGGATTAAAACTTAATTTTGATTTGAAACGTAAATCAAACTAAAATTCAGAAAATGAAACAATCAGTATTAGTTTTGGCAACACTTTTCCTTTCTGCAATTTTTCAGTCGTGCCTTTTTATCGGACCTTCGGTGAAAGGTAACGGCAATGTGGTCGAAGAAACGCGAAAAGCCGGTCCGTTTGAAAAAATCAGTGTCAGCCGGGGGATGAATGTTTACATTACACAAGGTGAAAGTCCCCGTATTTTGGTGAAAGCCGACGAAAACCTGCTGGATGCCATTGAAACAAGAATAGAAGACAACACCCTGAAAATAACCACATCGGAAAATATCAGGCAGGCCAAATCCAAAAAAGTGTTTGTAACAATTACCGGAATTTCTGAAATCAAATCGGCCGCCGGGAGTAATGTTTATTCTGAGAACATGTTGGAAACGGAAACCCTGGAAATCAATTCATCGTCGGGCAGCAACATGACCCTTCAGGTAAAAACCGGCAACTTGTCGGTTTCATCTTCCTCCGGCTCGAATGTAAGGATGGAGGGGACGGCGCAACGGTTCCAGGGAAAAAGTTCGTCGGGGGCCAACATCAAAGCTGAAGAGCTAACTGTTAACCATTGCAACGCAACCACCAGCAGCGGAGCAAACCTCTGGATTTCGGTCGTTGAAACATTTGAAGGGAAAGCCAGCAGCGGCGGGAACATCTACTATACCGGAAACCCAAAAACGGTTAATCTGGAAAGTTCATCGGGCGGAAACCTGATAAAAAAATAATCACTGCTGTAACTTTCCCGATAAACCGGCGTCTTTCATACAATTAAAAAAACACATCCACATGAAAACAGCAAAAAACCTTTTCCTTTATTTGTTTCTGGCTATCGTGGGAATCAGCATGGCTGACCGGGCCAATGGCAACGATAAAACCGAAATCAGAAATGTAAAGGATTTTACCGAAATTAAAGTATCAACCGGGATTGATCTGTTTCTGAAAATGGGCGATACCGAAGAGGTAAAAGTGATTGCCGACGACGAAATCATCGACAACCTGATTACCGAAGTCAGCAACGGAGAACTTCGCATTTACATGAAAAAAACCAACTGGTTTAACTGGAACGGCATGACCAAAACGCGTAAAGTGTATGTTACGGTCAAAGAACTAAACAGAATCGAAGCGTCGTCGGGTTCCGATGTCCGGTCGGAAAACACGCTCACCGGCGAAAGCCTGGTGATTGAGGCCAGCAGTGGCAGCGATGTTTTTCTTGACATGATTTTCAAGAATATTTCGGTCAACACCAGCAGCGGATCCGACGCTAAACTCACCGGCAAGGCCAAAACTCTGAAAGCCGAAGCCAGCAGCGGCAGCGATATCAATGCCAGGGAACTCCTTACATCGGTTTGTAATGCCAATGCCAGCAGCGGAAGCGATATAACGGTAACCGTTTCCGATGAACTGGTGGCCAGGGCCAGCAGCGGAAGCGACATTCGTTATTATGGCAACCCCGGAATTAAAGATACCGACGAATCGAGCGGTGGCGATATAAGCCACCGGTAACCATAAAAGAAAAGCGGTTGTTCTGAAAATCAGGGCAACCGCTTTTCTTTTTTTGAATTCCTATTCAACATTTTTTCAATTAACTGCAAAAAGTCAAAAAAAGGCCAATCGACAGAAAAAACGCTATTTTTGAAAAAAAAACAAAAATGGCACTTCTACTTTTTTACCTGTTCCTGGCCCTAACCATCTCTTTTCTCTGTTCTGTGGCAGAATCGGTTTTGCTTTCAACTCCCCTTTCGTTTCTGAGAATAAAGGAAGAAAGCGGGAAAACCGGGGCGCGGATCATGATTGCCCAGAAACAAAACATCGACCGGCCTTTGTCGGCCATCCTTTCGCTGAACACGGTTGCCCACACCGTTGGCGCTGCCGGGGTCGGGGCACAGGCCGTTGTTGTTTTCGGCGAAGCATACTTCGGCATTGCATCGGCCATTCTGACAGTACTCATCCTGGTTTTTACCGAAATTATCCCCAAAACCATGGGGGCAAGGTTTTGGCGGGAATTAGCCATTGCAACCGGGCAAATCATCCGGGTGATGATCGTGATTACCTACCCGCTGGTGATCATTTCGGCCTATATTACCAAAATATTCTCCAAAAACCAGGCAGAGCATACCACCAGCCGCGAAGAAATATCGGCGCTGGCCAATATCGGTACCGAAGAAGGGATTTTTGGTGAAAAGGAAAACCTCATCATCCAGAACCTCATCCGGTTAAAAACCATTAAAGTTTCCGAAATTATGACGCCCCGGGTGGTGGTTTCAATGGCCAATGAAGATATGACCCTCGACGATTTCCTGAAAAACAAAGATTACCTGAAATTTTCGCGCATTCCGGTTTTTGTCGGCCACGACGAACACGTAACCGGCTATGTTTTCAGGCAAAAAGTATTCGAAAAACTGGCCGAAGACTCAACCGGACTGAAGCTGATGGATCTAAAACGCGAAGTCAATTTTATTCCCAATACCAAACCGGTGTTAGGCGTCTGGGAACTACTCCTCGAAAAAAAGGAACACATCGCCGTGGTGGTTGACGAATACGGGGGCATCGATGGAATTGTCACCATGGAAGACATTATCGAAACCCTGCTCGGTTTTGAAATTGTGGATGAAAAAGATACCATTTCCGACATGCAGCAATATGCCCGCGAACGATGGAAAATGAGACAGGAAAAATACCGGTTGATGGATCGGCTGAACGAGTAGAAAGAGAAGTCTATTCCGCCAGCAACGTCCAGCCCTCAATCCAGTTGCTTTCGCCAAAAGCGCCTTTGAAATTGACTTTCTGGAACCACGGATCGGGGTAATCCGACAGTTCGCCCTGAATTTTGGTTTCAGGCATATAATTCCCCGAAACCCGGTCGATACGGGGATTCAAAATTCCATTCTTCGCGGTGCTGTAATAACTTTGCCACTGGTTTTGCTGGGCAGAAGAATAAATCCCGGTAAGTTGAAAAATCGACTCGGGTGTTGACGAAGCTACCTCGTAAAAAACATTGTTTTTCACAGCAAGG
>CAZHKI010000403.1:0-3930 GCA_964533365.1 uncultured Maribellus sp.
TTTCGTTTTCGGAAAAGGGCAACTCGTAAACCGGAATTTTTTCAAGCATCGTACCGAAAGATTTTTGCGGCTAAATATACACGGTTTGTGTTTCATTTAAAAATAGTTAAGAAATATTAAACCCCGGTTATTCATGAAATACCGATTGAAAACATTCTTACCTTTACCTTGTTTTTTAGTGACAATGTTTTTCAGAAAATGGTATTCAAAATTATTCATGTTATTTTGCTGGCTTCGGTAAAATATTTTCTTACACTACCGTATGCCATGATCATCGGACTGGATTATCTTCCGGCCATTATTGCCGTTTTGCTGGGCGGAATTGGCGGATTTCTTCTGTTTTATTACCTAAGCAAACCCGTCATCCGGTTGCTGGACAACAAATGGCCCTGTTTCTGTAAAATTGTCCCGGTATTTCTGAAGAGGCGGTACCAGCATTTCTGCGAACGGAGAAAAATGGTGCGGAACAGGATATTTACCCGGAAGAACCGTTTTCTTGCCCGGTTTCGTACAACCTACGGTTTTTGGGGAATAATTGTATCGACCCCGGTTTTCCTCACTGTTCCCATCGGGGCTTTTCTGGCTAACAAATATTATTCGCACCGGAAAAACCTGGTTTTGTATATGATCCTGTCGTTTGTGGGATGGGGAGCTGTATTAACCGGCATTGTCCACCTGTTCCCCAAAGTATTCTTTTAACAACTGAATGTTTTGAGCCTGGGTTATTAAAATCCGGTCAGCTTCCGAAAACTCCGTCCGGTCCAGCTTGTCCCATTCTTTCCATTCGTAACCGACATGTACCTTGAATTTCAGCCGCCCGCTTTTGATGGTACACAAAAACGGGATCAGTTCGATTAACTTATTTCCGTAATCGTATTGAACCGGCAGCAAGCCCGTAATGATTTCTATTTCAACATCCAGTTCCTCTGCAATTTCGCGCTGAATACAGGTTTCGGGCGTTTCGCCGGGCTTGATCTTTCCTCCCGGAAATTCCCAGAGAAACGGATGACTGGATTCGGGCCCGCGCTGGGTCACCAGAATCTTATCTTCGTTCACGATTAATGCACAGGTAACTTTTATCATAATCCAAATTTAAAAAAAAGTTTTCCCCTTTGCACGCTGTTTCGGTATATTTGTGACAAATGAAACCGGATGGAAAAGGAAGAATTACTCGAATTGATCAGTACGTGGGACAACCTGGCTTTTTTTATCCGTCATCCGGGAACCCACCCGGAACTTTTCCCTTTGGTGATGGACATTGCGCTTCACTGCGACGAACAAAAAAGCTGGCGTGCCGCCTGGATGGCCGACAAAATCAACGACTATTTTCCGGAGCTTGTCCGGCCGTTTCTGCCGGCGATGACCGAAAAACTGAAAACGGAAAAAAGCGATGGGAAAAAGCGGCAGTTTTTAAAATTCATCAGCATGAACGAAATTTCGGAGGATCATCACAGTTTCCTGGTCGATTATTGTTTCGAAGCGTTGACTTCGGCAAAAGAACCCACATCAGTACGCGTTTATGCCATGCAGATTTTATTCAACATTTCGGAAAAGGAACCCGGTTTAAAACCCGAACTCCTGTCGGTACTCGAACACGAAATGGAGTTTCATGCCACGCCCGGAATCCTTTCCAGGGGTAAAAAGCTGATGAATAAACTGGTGAAACAGATTTGAAAACACTGTCATCCGGTTAATTTTGTGAGATTCCTCGCTTCGCATCGGAATGACAGGTTCGTGGAGTTTTTTTCAGGCAAATCCTTATTAAGATCCCTTTTCTTTCTCAAGACGGGCAATGAGTTCTTTTAACTGGTCGTCAATTTCCTTGTTCAGTTCTGTTTGCTGATATTGACGGGTGATGAACACCAGGTTTTGCAGCATGCCCATCTCGCGGCTTTGCAGTTCGCTGACAGCCGGGGCAATATGACCGGGCAGCGAAATATAATAATCAATCATTTCGAAACTGTTTTTGGCCAGGATTTTCACCAGGTTATTTCCCTTTTCCGTTTCGCTGGCCCGGTAATACTGTTCCACCGCAGGGAAAGAGTCGTAGCTGAGCGGAATTTTTTCGTCGGGGAAAATTTCGAACAGTTTATCGAGTACTTCAGTAGCTTTTTCATGTTTCCCTTCCCGGTTCAACGCTTCGGCCAGCCGGGCGTACATATAACGGGCCTGAAGAATTAAAACCGATCGTTTGTTGTAATCGTCTAAAAAAACATCAGGGTCATTCACATTTCCCCACACAAATTTTTTCATCACATTTTCATACAAAATACCAGAATCGATTCGGCCATAGAAACCGGCCTGTTGCGGAGTTTTAATGGGAACCAGCCGGTAGGCGAGCCCTTCAAACTGAAGCCAGTCTTTAAAAAAGATACTCCCCACGTAAATCAGGCTGTGGTCGATGTAAATGGGCCGTTCCCAGTTGTTGGCCGCTACCATGTTTAAAACAGCCATTTCGCTTTTAGTGATGTAGCTTTTATCGATCCGGAATTCCACATGGTCGGCAATTAACAACGAATCCTGAGGTTTAACCGTTCCCGTTTCGAGCACTTTTTGTTTATTGACGGTGATATGAAAATCGCGTGAAGGGAGGAAGTCCATCATTTCGCCGCTGGCCATTTTCACTTTTGTCCTCACGTCGTCGCTTCCCAGGAATTTCATGGCTTCGCTCAGTTCAACCGAATTGGGTATCCGTTCCTGAAACAGGACAGCATCCATCCGGCCCATGTAATACTGTTCTTTTTCGAACGAAAAAGGCACCGGCGCTGCGTCGTTCGAAGCCATGCGGTGCTGGGTAATGTACCAGTCCATCCCGAGGTAGCTCAGGTTAATGATTTTGATATCGGGGCGAACGCCTTCCACTTCCTGAACATACCACAACGGAAAAGTATCGTTGTCGCCGTAGGTAAACAAAATGGCGTTCGGGGCACACGATTCGAGGTAATTCCGGGCATAATCGCGCGCCATGTAACGTCCCGACCGGTTATGATCATCCCAATTTTCGGAGGCGAGAATTCCGGGAACAAGCGCCAGCGACACCACAGTAACCAAAACAGCCCCCGAGGCTCCCCCGATCAATTTTTTTATGGCCGAATACAAAGCCGGGACTGCCAGCCCAATCCAGATAGCAAACGCGTAAAATGAGCCGGTGTAGGCGTAATCGCGTTCGCGGGGCTGAAGCGGGTTTTGGTTCAGATATACAATAATGGCTATCCCGGTAAACAAAAACAGCATCATCGTCACCGAAAAACCTTCTTTCCCTTTTCGTCCCTGGTTGTACTGATAAAACATTCCCATCAAACCAAACAGCAGCGGAAGAAAATAATAGGTGTTGCGGCTGGGATCGTTTTTCATGAATCCGGGCATTTGGTCGCGCGGGCCTACTTTCACATTGTCGAAAACCGGTATGCCGCTAATCCAGTTTCCGCTGAGCGGCCCGCCGTGGCCTTGCTGATCGTTTTGCCGGCCAACAAAATTCCACATGAAATAACGCATATACATGTGCCCGACCTGATAGGAAAAAAAGAAACGCAAATTTTCAGCAAACGTGGGTTTCATCAGGGTTTTCACTTCACCCCTGTCCCTTACTTTCACCGGTTTTCCTTTTACTTTGCCCCACTCCTCATAAATTTCGACATGGGAGGCATTGCTGCTGTACATCCGGGGAAAAAATGTTTCCATGTTTGAGTCGTATTCTGTTTTGGAAGCCAGTGTTCCCGTCATTTTATATTTACCGTCCACCTTGTTGTATTGCGGCTTTTCGCCGGTGGTACCGATGGGCGGCGCATTATAATACTGACCATATAACAACGGGCGGTCGCCGTACTGTTCGCGGTTGAGGTAGCGAAGCAGGGCAAACGCATTGTCGGGGTGGTTCTGGTTCATGGGCGGATTGGAAGATGCCCGGATGATGATTAGCGCAAATGAAGA
>CAZHKI010000404.1:0-3907 GCA_964533365.1 uncultured Maribellus sp.
AATGCCGGCAATTATAAAGAAGCTATAAATAAATACAAGGAATACCTGAAACTTGATCCCGGCAACGACGATGCATACTGTTATATTGGCGAGTGTTACCTGAACCTGGAAAACAATTCAAAATCGGGGAAATATTACCAGAAAGCCATTGATTTGAACGAGGACAACGATACTGCCTGGTTTGGTCTGGGATTAATCATGTGGATTGAGCGTAATTTTACCGAAAGTATCGTTTTTATCAAAAAAGCGCTGGAAATTGATGAAGGCAATCCTGAATACTGGCTTACGCTGGCAAAGGTTTACAGCGATTTCAGCCACACGAAAAGTGCGTTGAAAGCGATTAAAACAGCTGCCCGTCTCGAACCTGAGAATGCAGAAATCTGGCTCGCCTGGACCGAAATTTACCAGAAATCGGGAGAACTGGCAAATGCCGTCAAGCTGATGAAAACAGCCATCAAAAAGAATGATGATCCTGTACTGAAATACCGGCTGGTTGGGCTTTTGCTGGAAGTAAAAAACGAAAAGGAAGCTTTTCCGGTTTTGTTAACTGCCATGAAACAGGATATCGTTCAAATCGATACCTTATTCGATTTCTTCCCGAAAGCACCCAAAAATAAAAGGCTGAAAAAAATGGTCGATGATTTTCGCAGGGAAAACGGGCAGAAATAAGCCCGGATTTTAAGTTAAATGAATATTACCAAAATTTCCTTTCGTACAGAAAATTCAACATCGCAGTATTCATCCTCTATCTTTGTTTCCCAAAACCGGATGAAAAATGTGGGCAATTGCCGGGCTTTTATCGGCCCTTTTTTTAGGAATTTATGATATTTTCAAGAAAACGTCGCTGAATGGGAACGCAGTGATGCCGGTACTTTTTTTTGCCACGCTCACCAGCACGGTTATTTTTCTGCCAGTGGTTTCCGGTTCACTTTTATTTCCTGAATTTTTTGCGCGAATCGGACTTTATTCCCCCTCGCTTTCATTTACCGAACACCTGCAGGTTTTACTGAAAGCAGTGATTGTGGTATCGAGCTGGATTTTTGCTTTTTTTGCCATGAAACATCTGCCCATCAGTATTTTTGCACCCATTCGCTCAACCGGCCCGTTTTGGACGCTCATTGGGGCGATTCTTATTTTTCACGAAAAACTGAACGTTTTACAGTGGGCTGGCGTTTCGCTGACGTTGCTTTTTTTCTATCTGTTTTCTACTGCCGGGCGAAAGGAAGGTATAGTATTCAGAAAAAACCGGTGGATTATTTTTATTGTACTGGGCACAATTCTTGGTTCGGTGAGCGGTTTGTACGATAAATTTATCATTTCCCGCATCGACCGGATTGCCGTGCAGGCCTGGTTTTCGTTTTATCAGGTGGCTATTTTGCTTCCGGTTTTGGCCATTTTTTGGTTTCCCGGTCGCAAAAATACCACTCCTTTCCGCTGGCGCTGGGCTATTCCGGCCATCGGACTGACGTTGGTGATTGCCGATTTTTTATATTTCTATGCACTCAGCCTCGAGGGTTCCATGATTTCCATGATTTCGGCCTTGAGGCGCAGCAGTGTGCTGATTACGTTTACGCTGGGAGCCATGATTTTCAGGGAAAAGAACCTTAAAAGTAAAGGGATTTATCTTCTTGGAATTCTTGCCGGGATTTTACTGATTACGCTCGGGAGCCGCTAACGGAAAGATTTTGTATAATTTCATTACAACAAAAAAAAAAATGACCGGAGGAAATTCTGACGATCAAACGGATTTCGAAATTTCCTCTGGTTTGTGATGGAGTCAACAGTTACTGCTTCGTTTTCTCCAGATAGGCTTTTATGAATTTCTGGTCGTTTTCGTCGCTGTCGCCATAATAAGAACGCAGTCCGGCCAGTTTTTCGTGTAGTGTTTTCTGAACTTCGGCATACGCCGGGTCGTTATAAATGTTTTTCATTTCCGCCGGGTCGGTTTCCAGATCGTACATTTCCCATTCGTCGATGTCGTAATAAAAGTGCATCAGTTTGTACCGTTCGGTAGCCACGCCGTAATGGCGTTTCACCATGTGTACCGAAGGATATTCGTAGTAAGCGTAATACACGGCGTCGCGCCACTTTTCGGTCTCGCCGCTTACCAGTTTACGGAACGATTCACCCTGTATTTCAGCCGGGATTTCAATTCCGGCATAATCGAGGAATGTGGGGGCAAAATCAAGGTTTTGCACCAGCTTGTCAATTCTTGTCCCCGGTTTGATTTCTTTTGGAAAACGGATGAGCAACGGAGTCCGAAACGACTCCTCGTACATGAACCGCTTGTCGAACCAGCCGTGTTCGCCGAGATAGAAACCCTGATCGGACGTGTAAACCACAATGGTGTTTTCGGCCAGGCCGGCTTCTTCAAGGTAATCGAGCACTTCGCCCACGCCATCGTCAACCGACTTTATGGTTCGTAAATAGTCTTTGATGTAACGGTTGAATTTCCAGAGTGCCAGTTCTTTTCCCTCGGGCATATTGGCCAGGAATTCCTGGTTTTCGCTTTCGTAAGCCGCCATCCAGTTGGCGCGCTGTTCGGGGTTCATCCGTTTAATGTCGTTGTAAAAAGCGGTTGTATCGCCATTCGGATCGACAATCAGTTTAAAATCGTGCCCCCACTGTGTATGGCCGTCCACTTCCATTTCCTGTGTTTTTGCAGCCGTTCCCCGTCCTTCATAATCATCAAAGTAATTGGCAGGCGGATCAAACGTAACATCGTCATACAAATTGACATATTTGGGTGCTGGGAGCCAGTTCCGGTGCGGCGCTTTCTGGTGGTAAAGCGCGCAAAACGGTTTGTTGGGATCGCGTTTGTTCTTCAGCCAGTCGAGCATGGTTTCGTTAATGATTTCAGTACAGTAGCCTTCTTTTCTCACCCGTTCGCCATTGATCAGGAAATCGGGATTGTAATACTGTCCCTGGCCCGGCAAAACCATGGAAAAGTCGAACCCCTGCGGAATTCCGTCGAGGTGGATCTTCCCAATCATGGCGGTTTGGTAGCCGTTGGCCTGCATCAGTTTGGGGAAGTTGGGCTGGTTCCAGTCGAAGGGCATCACATTGTCCACTTTACCGTTCATAAAACTATGTTTCCCGGTTAAAAGAACCGCGCGACTGGGCGCACAAATAGAATTGGTCACGCAGGCACGGGTGAAAATGGCGCCTTCCTCGGCCAGCCGGTCGATGTTGGGTGTTTCGTTCAGCTCATGCCCGTAAGCGCTGATGGCCTGATAGGCGTGGTCGTCGCTCATGATGAACAGGATGTTGGGACGCTGCTCATTCCGGGTTGCACATCCCCATATAAAAAAAATTAAAATAATAATTAAAGCTGGGTTTAAAAATTTTTGGTACATGGTTTTAGTTTTTTTTGAAAGTAAGTTACAAAAAGGAACGGTTTTCCAAGACAAATATCTTTTGTATTTAGGCAAGAGTGAATGGATTGTCTTTTTAAATTTTGATTCCATATTATATTAAAGGAATTACCATGGAAAGTTAACGATTTCTAGAATTGTAGAGGGGAAAGAACAGTATGTTTTTTTTTACGTAGAACTATTCAAGAAATAAATATCGCGTTTTAAAGAATATTGAAAATTATCTAACTCAACTTAATATTTCTGGATTAGTATTCTAGCTGATTACTGTTTTTTTATTACTGTAAATTCACTAAAAAGGTAAAATATTTTTTCAAGAGGTACTTAATGCATTTAATATTTTTTAGCAAAAACGAAATCTTATTAAAATATTTTAATAATTATTTGTTTTAAGTAAAATTTATTATTTAACTTTCGGATGTTTTTCAATTATAGATTTATGCTTCTATTTGGTGAGAATAAACGAGGGATACTGACGGGCAATCTGCTAAAAAAGTATCAGAAGAAGAAAAAGATACTGAACCTGTTATATA
>CAZHKI010000405.1:0-3903 GCA_964533365.1 uncultured Maribellus sp.
AAACGGAACATTACAAACCACGCCTCCCAATCCGCAACTATCTTTGTAATAAGCCGCTTTATTACGAATATCGGCCCCGTGAACAATCTGGAGCGGACGATAATCAACAGAAGGAGATGACCAGTCAGCCAACCATTTTTCAGGCAGCACATTTTCGTTCTTACATTGTGTCAACAGCATGAAAAATACAATGGATGCACATACGGCTAACGGTTGGATTTTTCTTTTTTTCATGATAATATTTCTGAAGATGAATCAATTCGCAGTTTTTGCTGAAACACGCGTGAACGGGGTATTTCCGGAGAAATGACTTTCAAAAAATTCCTTCTCCGTTCCGTCAAACAAAGCCACCCGGACAGTCCCCCAGGTTTCCTGGTCGCCGGTGGCATAATACAGGTAAGTTTTCCCTTCGTATTCCAGAATATCAACATCTGAGTTGTTTTTCCCTTCACCCGGTTCGGCTTCGAGCACCGGATTAAACGGGCTAAGTTCCCAGGTTTCCAAATCTTTTGAGCGTGCCATATACGAAATCCAACCGTTGTGTCCTTCCACCGGCGCGTGAAGATAAATGACATAATAAAACGGAGCGAACCAGCGGATAACCGGGCAGGCAGAATATTCTTTCTGCTCGCCGGTAAAAACCAACCCCGGAATTTTTTCCCATTTCGACAAGTCGGTAGAGCGGGCAAATTTGAAACAAAACTGCACAGGCTTATCCGATTCGTAGGCCATTAAGAAACCTTTTTCGTCGCGGCACACCGACGAATTAAAAAGATGCTCGCCGCCTTCAGGAAGGATTACTTTTTCGGTTTTCCACGTTTTCAAATCAGTCGTTACCAACCGGTCAATTCCGGTAGAATTCATCACTTTCCCGAAATCGGTAAATTCGAGGGCAAACACATTCAGTTCGTCCCCGTCAACCAAAGCGGAAACAAACGAATGCCCCTGCCCAAACCGGGCAACTTCCTGTCCCGTGGTTAAATCGTCGATAAACAGGAACGCATTTTCACCTTTTGCATACATCTCGCCGGGGCGGCAATTGGCCACCAGTAAAATGCGCGACTGGAAAATCACCGGTGTATTCTCCATCAGCATCTCTTGTTTGCCAGAAAAAGCGAATGGCAATTTGGTCAGTACCGGACGCTCAGGAACCTGGGCGCTTATCGTACTGAATAATCCAAATAAAATAAGAGTGAAAATAAGTTTTGATTTTAATTCATTCATTTTATTGGTTTTATCAGGACAAATTTTTCTAAAAATTCATTTTTGTAATTTCCAGTTCATCCCCGTTCGGCGATATTTTCATAGTTACTTTCCGGTTTCCTTTAAAATGATACACTATTTCGTTTTCGTTTCCGATGAAAGGCTTTACCTGTTTTTTCAGTTCATCGCCCGCCATGTCGTCGGTAATGATCCACTTTCCTTTTCCGTCTCTGAATTCTTTGGTCCCTCCGGTATAAGCAGCAACCAGCTTTTTCGGGGCAAAACGCGCCGATGTGACCACCACCAAGCCATTTTTCTTCACCAACTCATTGATGTCAGTATAGGTTTGGTTGCTCATAAACAAGCCGCACAAAAAGGCTAACTTCACGGTTTTCAAATGTTTTTTTTTTACTGAATCGTCGAATACGACGGGCGAGTTGGCCGGGGCAAAAGAGCGGTGTGGCATCCCCTTGTAGTAGTTTCCGGCATTCCACGAAAGGCTTTCTTTTTTCACCATTCCGTGCGTGATGGTGTGCCAGGCTTTAATCCACTCTTCCGACTCGGGGCTTGTATTGAGGTCGTAAGCGCCGAACAACCAGTCTTTCCAGTACAGGTCAATCGTCTGTCCGCCTTCCTCAACGCTGCAAAAAACATCTTTCCCTTGTCCCCAGGCCGTGTCGTCGAAACGGATGATGGCGATTTGCGGTTCAAAATCGCGGAACGAATACGGGCGCGGGTTCGATGGGATGTATTCTTTCACAAAATTCCGGAACACTTCTCCCCTTTCTCCCAGCTTCACGTTCTGGTTCTCGTCCAGCGAATACAGACTGCCCACATTTTCGATATATGCCTTATCGGCCCCGGACCAATAAGCAAACAACAAATTTCCCTGCAATTCTTCGGCGCTGTGGCCCGGGTAGGTGTTGTGGTTCCAAAAATCGAGACAGGCCCAAAGCTCCTGATTGTATTGAAGGCAGGCACCCATCGCACAAGCCGCCCACACATTCGACCAGTTTTCCTTCATTTGCTTGTACGCGGGAACCATTCCGGCCCGCGCAAAATTGTGAAAAAGTACCGGCCACACATGTTCAGTCATCACTTTCCCGTTGCCAAAACCACGGTGATAATCGACCAGCGATTTGGCTCCTTTAAACACCGCTTCATCTGCCGATTTAAAGTCCATTCCGGTAGTTTCGGCCAAACTGACCCGTTCGACACCCGGATTGCGCAACGCAATGGTCAGGTTACGGGTGATTTGCGAATGTTCCAGTTCATCGTACAACGTTCCCCAAAAAGCAGGCGATTGCTGAATACTTTTCAATACCTCTGGCGGAAACCTGAACTGGTGCAGTCCCCCGGGTTGTTTCACCCAGTTGTGTCCATCGGTACTCAGCATCTCAAGCCTCCAATTTCCCGACTCCACGTTAAAAATTATTTTCAGATTTTTTTCCTCCGCACGGTCGAGCAGTGTTTTCAAGGTCGCAGCTTCTTCTTCAATGGTGCCTTTTGGGCCGCGGTATTTGTAACTGATAAAATCAACGCCCAACGCCTCCATTGCCGAAGAATTAAAAAACTCGTCGGGTTGAAATTTGTCGCCCGAGTTATCAACCCCGACAAAAAAATATTTGTCGGCTGTCTGCCTGTACTTTGGCTGGGCCGAAATCGGACGGACAGTTGTACAAATTGCAAAAACCGAAGCCAACGCCAATGTCACAAATTGTTTTAGGCTGAATAATCTATAATAGCTGTTACTCATCTTTTTGAAATTAATCGTTACTTACCGAAGGAGGCCGGTTGGCCGGATTGCTCCCCCATTCTTTGTTGGGCTGGCTCCCCATTTCAAATTCCAGCGTTCCGCCCGCCATCAGCGTCTGATAATTAATCCACGGTTCATCAAATGATTCCCCGTTCAGTTTGGCCGACTGGATGTAAAAGTTGTCCTCGCTCACATTATTGGCGACAATGGTGAAGCTTTTCCCATTGTCGAAATGAAAGGTCAATTCAGGAAAAATGGGAGAACCAATCAGGTAAATGGGTTGTACAGGGTCGTATGGGAACAGCCCCATGGCGCTCATCACAAACCACGATGCCATCGCCCCCGCATCGTCGTCCATTGATTCGATGTACCCTCTCGGGTCGGCGCGGTAAATGCGGTCGGTCACTGGTTCGTCGAACGGCCCGTGGTTGTGGTACAACTGGACAACCTCTTTGGTAGTGAAGGTCCGCGCCCATTTCTG
This sequence comes from uncultured Maribellus sp., assembly GCA_964533365.1. Classification (GTDB taxonomy): domain Bacteria; phylum Bacteroidota; class Bacteroidia; order Bacteroidales; family Prolixibacteraceae; genus Draconibacterium. The sequence continues at coordinate 3,441 of CAZHKI010000405.1, forward strand.
CGTCAGGTAGGGTTTCCCCAGGAAATTGAACAGGAAAGGAGCCTGGACATCCGGTTCATTCAGTGCCATGTAGAAATTATTTTCGAAGAAATACTCCAGGTCGGCGGCCACTTTTTCTTTTCCCCCGGCCAGTTCAATAAAGCCATCCGCGTCGTGCAGCACAAACCAGCGGTAATGCCAGAGGTTGCCTTCGTAAGTATATTTGTCAATCACTTCCACATCGTCAACCGGGTTTCCTTCAGGAGTGAAAAAACCACGTACATTGCCCTGGTTGTCTTTTTGTCCGGGACACCATAATTTTTTATACCGAAGGGCAGCTTCTTTCAGGCTTTTCGCTTCTTCGTCTTTTCCCAGGACTTTGGCCATTTCGAGGGCAAAATATGCGTGGTAGTCGCTTTCCAATTGGTCGCTCAGGTTATTGACCCCACCTTTCTCAAAATCTTCTTTCATCCCGCGAAAGGCT
>CAZHKI010000406.1:0-3898 GCA_964533365.1 uncultured Maribellus sp.
CGGGCTGGCCTACGTGGTGCCCATTGCCGTCGGGATGCGCTGGTACCCCGATAAAAAGGGGCTCATAACCGGACTTGCTGTGGCCGGGTTCGGGTTTGGCGCCACCCTTTGGATGACCCTCGCCGGAAAACTGGGCGCAATCGGCGGCGGCGAACTGATCAAGAACATAGGAATGTCAAATACATTTATTGTTTTGGGTGGTATTTTCCTTATCATCATTCTAACTGGCAGCATCTGGATGAAATTTCCGGCACCAGGCTGGAAACCTGCCAGCTGGAATCCCTCAGAAAACAGTTCATCAGAAAAAATGACGGGCCATGTGGACTTTACCAGCGGCCAGATGCTCAAAACCGTCCAGTTTTATATGATTGTGCTCACTTACGCATTCGGCGCCGGCGCCGGGTTAATGAGCATCGGGCTGATGAAACTCTGGCCCATGGAAGCCATGCAGGCCAACGGAATCCCAAAAGAAGTGGCCAGCGCAGCCGCCACGCTGGCCATGGCTGTTTTCTTTGCCCTGTTTAACGGTCTGGGCCGGATTGCCTGGGGATTAATCAGCGATAAAATCGGCCGGAAACTTTCCATTGCCATCATGATGGCGACACAGGGCGTTTTTGTTATCCTCTTTCAGTGGATGGCCGGAATACAGGCCACTCTTTATATTTTCGCCGTTTTAATTGGATTTAATTATGGCGGGTTGTTTTCCCTGTTTCCAACCATTACCGCCGATATTTTCGGAAATAAAAACTTCGGGCAAAATTACGGCTGGATTTTTCTTGCCTACGCAGTGGGCGGGATTATCTTTCCCATACTGGGCGGAAAACTTGGCGATCTGGGTAATTTCCCGCTCGCCTTTACCATTTGCGGAATCCTCTGTTTTGTGGCTGTGCTGACCATATATTTTGTGAAACCTATAAAAAATATTCATCCGTAGTATTCTGGATTTCTGCTTTTTATTTGATGGACTAATTTACACATGTGTTCTTAAACAGGTAACCACAGGATTGTTTTTCAACATAACAGATTAAACTTTGCAATCCTTATTTTAAATTAATCACTTGATTTTAAATAAACTTTAATCTTAGTCATGACGTTTCGTTCCATTTGTTCAAAATTTTATAACTTGACTTTTTTTCCTGAATTTTACAGTCGGATTCAACGAATTTTGAACCTTCAGTAGTAAGGCTCAAATAAAAACATATAAAAATCAAAAAATAATACAATGGCTATCAAGAAATTAAACAGCATTTTCAAGCCAAAGAGAATTGCTTTGATTGGGGTTTCCAATAACCCCGACAGTGTGGGAGGAATTACCTTGCGTAATTTAGTGGGAGGAGGATACAACGGAGTAGTTTATCCGGTAAATCCAAAACGCGAAGCCGTATTTGGCATCCCCTGTTACCCCGATGTGAAAAGTTTGCCGAAAACCCCCGATTTGGCCGTGATCATGACCGCAGCCAAATTTGTTCCGGGCATTATCCGCGAATGCGGAGAAGCCGGTATCCACGGGGTTATCATCATGTCGGCCGGTTTTAAGGAATCGGGCGAAGAAGGAAAACAACTGGAAGCACAGGTGAAAGCCGAAAAAGCCAAATTCCCCGACATGCGGGTGATTGGCCCCAACTGCCTGGGGATTCTGGTCCCGGGATTAAACATGAACGTAAGCTTTGCCGCCGGCATGCCCAAAAAAGGACACGTGGCGTTCATCTCCCAATCGGGCGCCCTTTGCACCTCAGTACTCGACTGGGCATACGAATCGAACATCGGCTTCTCCAATTTCGTTTCCATCGGGAATTCCATGGACGTCAGTTTTGGCGATTTAATCGATTATTTCGGCCAGGATCCCAATACCAAGTCGATTGTTTTGTATGTTGAATCGATTTCCGATGCGCATACGTTCATGTCGGCTGCCCGTGCATTTTCGAGGGAAAAACCTATCCTGGTTTATAAATCGGGACGGTTCCCCGAATCGGCTGCTGCTGCGGCTTCGCACACCGGCGCCATGGCTTCGGAAGATGCCATTTACGACGCGGTTTTCCGCAGGGCCGGGCTGGTACGCGTTTTCGACTTTGGCGACATTTTCGATTTCACCGATCTGGTGGGGCGCAAAAGAATGCCCAAAGGGAACCGTCTTGCCATCATCACCAATGCCGGAGGACCCGGGGTAATGGCCACCGACTCGCTGATTTCGCTGGGTGGAAAACTCGTGAAACTTTCCGGCGAAACCATGCAGAAACTCAACGACTACCTGCCGCCATTCTGGTCGCACGGCAACCCCGTTGATGTACTGGGAGATGCTACCCCCGAACGGTTCGCCACGGCTACACAAATTGTTTTGGAAGACGAAAACGTGGATGCCGCACTCATCCTGCTCACACCGCAGGCTATGACTGCCCCGACGGCCATCGCCGAAGCCATTTCGGAACTGGCCGCAAAAACCACCAAATCAATTATGACGGCCTGGATGGGCGGCGCCAGCATGCGCGAAGGAATCCAGGTGTTCAACAATGCCGGCATTTCCAGCTTCCCTGCCCCGGAACAGGCCATCAAAGCATTTATGACCTTGTCGGATTATTCGAAAAACCTGTCAATGCTATATGAAACCCCGAAGGAAGTTCCGGTTTCGTTCCAGTACGACCGCAACGAACTGCGTCATAAATACCTCACCGATGTCTTCCCGAAAGCTAAAATTTTGAATGAAGACGATTCGAAAATGCTCGTTAACGATTACGGCATCGACACCACGCACCCCACTCCGGCTGCAACGGAAGACGAAGCCGTGGCCATTGCCGAACAAAAAGGCTACCCGGTGGTACTGAAAATCTATTCGCCCGACATTACCCACAAATCGGACGTGGGTGGCGTGGCGCTGAACATTAAAAGCGCTGAAATGGTCAGGGCTGCTTTCCACAACATGATGAAAACCGTTTCGGAAAAACAACCCAATGCCCGTCTCGAAGGGGTAACGGTACAACGAATGGTGGACACCAAAGGCGCCATCGAACTGATTGTGGGCATCAAAAAAGACCCGGTGTTCGGCACCGTGATGCTCACCGGGATGGGTGGAACAACGGCTGAACTCTTCAAGGATAACCGCCTCGAATTCCCGCCGCTGAACGAACGGCTGGCCCGCCAAATGATCGAATCACTCAAAATTTACCCGCTGCTGAAAGGCTGGCGCGGCGATGCACCTAAAAATGTTGATAAACTGGTGGAAGTGCTCATCCGCATGTCGTACCTCGCTGCCGATTATCCCGAAATTGCTGAACTCGACATCAACCCGCTCATCGTTACCGAAAATGACGTGATTGCCCTCGACGCCCGCATCGTGGTGGACGAAGCCATTATGAAAAATCCGGTTAAGGATTACTCGCACCTGATTCTGCGCCCGTATCCCGAAAGCCTGATAAAAGAGTGCATCATCAAGGACGGCACAAAAATTACTCTCCGCCCCATTAAACCCGAAGACGAACCCATGTGGCTCGAAATGCTGGCCAGTTGCTCGAAAGAGTCGATTTACCACCGCTTCCGCTACGACTTTTATTTCGACTCGCACGAAGTGGCCAGTAAATTCTGCTTCATCGATTACGACCGCGAAATAGCCATTGTGGCCGAACTCGAAGATGAAGAAGGGCGCAAAAAACTCATCGGTGTTGGCCGCCTCATTGCCGACCCCGATCTGGAAACCATGGAATACGCCATATTGATTACCGATGCCTGGCAGAAGAAGGAACTGGGGAATATCCTTACCAGCTATTGCACCGAAATTGCAAAAAAACGCGGCATCAAAATGCTGGCTGCCGAAACTACAAAAGACAACAAGCCGATGATTTCGGTATTCCGGAAACTGGATTTCAAAATCCGGTTTAATGAAGACACCACTGTCTCAGTCAGCAAA
>CAZHKI010000407.1:0-3897 GCA_964533365.1 uncultured Maribellus sp.
CATCATGTACATCGCAGGGTTTACCATTAACGTCCTGACCCTGCTTGCAGTTGTGCTTTCAATCGGCCTTGTGGTTGACGATGCCATTGTGATGATGGAAAATATTTACGTAAAAATTGAACAGGGCATGTCGCCCCGTGAAGCCGGCATAAAAGGATCCAACGAAATTTTCTTTGCCATTATTGCAACCACTATCACCTTAATCGCGGTATTCTTCCCTATTGTATTTCTGGAAGGAATGACCGGGCGGCTTTTCCGCGAATTCAGTATCGTTATTGCCGGTGCTGTTGCCATATCATCGTTTGTTGCGCTGACGCTAACGCCCATGCTTTCAACTAAAATTCTGAAAACACGGCATAAACGAAGTAAAGCCTACAATTTTACTGAAAAATTGTTTGTCGGGTTAAACAACTTTTATCAGTCTTCACTCGAATCGTTCTTGAAAAGAAACTATGTCTCCCTGATAATCATTTTTGTTTCACTAGCCCTGACGTTAATCCTATGGAAAACGATTCCTGCTGAAATGGCGCCAATGGAAGACCGGTCGCAAATGAGTATCAACATTACAACTCCCGAAGGATCAACTTACGAATTTAACCAGTCTTACGCCGAAGAAGTTGCCGCATTGGTTGAAAAGACAGTTCCCGAACGCGATAAAATAACGAATATGATCAGAGGGAGCAGGGCATTTGTGCGGCTTGTTTTAACCCAACCATCAGAAAGAGAACGTTCGCAACAGGAAATTGCCAACCAGCTCACCGCTCAGTTACGAAAAATGACCAAAGCCCGGGCCAGTGTTATCCAGCAGTCAACCTTTGGCGGACGTCGCGCTGGCCAGCCCATTCAATACGTGCTTCAGGCACCCAACATTGAAAAACTTCGTGAAGTATTGCCCGCCTTTATGTCCGAAGTACAGGACAACCCGATTTTCGAAATGGCCGATGTCGATCTGAAGTTTACCAAACCAGAATTACAAATTGTTATCAACCGCGACAAAGCCAACCTGCTGGGGGTTTCCACCCAAAACATCGGGCAAACCCTGCAATTGGCGTTAAGCGGTCAACGGTTCGGCTATTTCATTATGAACGGAAAACAGTACCAGATACTGGGTGAACTTGCCCGCCAGGACCGGAATAAACCACTCGATCTAAAATCGCTGTATGTAAGGAGCAGCAATGGCAGCATGGTTCAGCTTGATAATTTTGTCGAACTGCAGGAAGCCACTGCACCTCCGCAGCTATACCGGTACAACCGTTTTGTAGCAGCAACCATTTCATCAGGGCTGGCCCAAGGAAGAACCATCAGTGAAGGATTAGCTGAAATGGATAAAATTGCAGAAAAAGTGCTCGACGATTCATTCCGGACGGCCCTTGCCGGTGACTCAAAAGATTTCATGGAAAGTTCATCCAGTCTTATGTTTGCGTTCCTGCTGGCCATCATCCTGATTTTTTTGGTCCTCTCTGCCCAGTTTGAAAGTTTCAAAGACCCGATTATTGTGATGATGACTGTGCCGCTCGCACTCACTGGCGCGTTATTGTTTATGTGGTACTTCAACATCACCATGAATATTTTCAGCCAGATTGGGATTATCATGCTCATCGGGCTGGTATCGAAAAATGGTATTTTAATTGTTGAATTTGCCAACCAGCGGAAAAAGGCAGGGATGAGCAAACTGGAAGCCATAAAATATGCTTCTGCTGCCCGTTTCCGTCCGATTCTGATGACCAGCCTGTCAACCATCCTGGGAATTTTGCCTTTGGCACTGGGATTGGGCGAAGGAGCACAAAGCCGGGTTGCCATGGGGGTTGCCGTAGTCGGCGGGCTTACAATTGCCACGTTCCTGACGCTTTATGTGGTGCCGGGTATCTACCTGTTCATTTCCAGTGAAACGAAAATCAGTAACGAAAAAACAACACTTTCAAAAAAAATTGAATCGCATGAAAAATAGAAGGACAGGAATCCTCACTTTATTCATATTCCTTTTCATTCAATATGCCCAGGCACAGGAAATCTACGACCTGAACCGCTGTATTACAACCGGATTGGAACAAAATTATTCGGTAAAAGTTGCCCGTAACCAGGAAGAAATTGCAGGGAACAATTACACCCGTGGAAACGCCGGCTTTTTGCCAAATGTTACCACAACCAACCGGTTTGGCGGCAACGTTACCACCACCACTCAAAATATGAACGACGGCTCACAACGAGTTTCAAGCGGGGTTTACAACACCACCGGATCGGCAGCTTTAACCCTGGATATGACACTATTCAACGGATTTAACGTACAAACCACTTATCAGAAATTAAACGAACTCAAACAAATGGGCGAGTTGAACACTCAAATGTCGATGGAAAACCTGGTTGCCCAGATTGTGGCCGAATATTACCAATATATCCAGCAGCTCAATTATTTCAACAACATGGAATATGCCGTTTCGCTTTCCAGGGAACGGGTCAGGATTGACGAGGAACGATACTTGCTGGGAGCTTCATCTAAACTGGAACTTCTTCAATCAATTGTTTACCTGAATGCCGACAGTTCGCGCCTTGCCCGGCAAAACGAAGCAATTCTGGAATCGGCTGTCCGCCTGAAAAAATTAATGGCTTTGGAAAACCTCGAACAAAACATTGTACTTAAAGATTCATGCATTGTTTTTAATCCCGACCTGATTTATTCCGAATTACTTGATTTGACCCTCGATTTCAATACCAGTTTACAGATAGCCAAAAAAAATCAAATCATCTCGGAACTGGATTATAAAATTATTGCCTCGCGTTCATACCCGTACCTGAGTTTTTCATCCGGATACAACTATTCTTACCGGGGATACGGAACAGGAACTATAAGCGATTACGGTACTTTAACCATTAACAACCAACAATCCAATACAGTAAACTACGGCCTCACATTAGGCATGGATCTTTTCGACGGCTACAACCGCCGCCGTGAGAAAGAGAATGCCCAGGTTGAAATCCAAAACCGGCTTATCCGGTTTCAGGAAGTGGAGCAGGACATTAAAGCCGAACTGCTCACCGTGTTTTATGCTTATCAGAACAACCTGAAGCTGGTAAAAATGGAGGAACAGAATCTGTCTGTAGCCCGCGAAAACCTTGAGATTGCCATGGAACGCTACCGGCTGGGCGCTTTATCGGGCCTGGAGCTTCGCGAAGTTCAGAAAAGTTTGCTCGATGCCGAAGAAAGGCTCATCTCTGTAAAATACCAAACCAAACTGGCTGAAATATCATTACTCCAAATCTCAGGGAAAATAATGGATTACGTCTAACTCATTTTCTTTCTGATTTTTTACTGAAATCACGGGACAAAACGAAAACCAGGGTGAATGAAATGATTTCACTTACCAATTGATTGTTATTGAAAAGTAACCGGGATATACGTAATTTTTCATTTCTAGGCAATTCTTTCATCGTCCTGCTAAAGTATTTGAATTTTTGTTGAAAAAACTTTCCACTTTTTACACGAAAGTTTTTCAGGTAATCAACACGTTTACTTAAATTGCGCCCTCATTTTGTTAAGAACATTTCAATTCATACCAAGATATGGCAAAACGTGAAGATATCCAAAAGGTTTTAATCATTGGCTCAGGCCCAATTATTATCGGTCAGGCCTGTGAATTCGACTATTCAGGAACACAGGCGTGCAAAGCGCTCCGCAAAATGGGTTACAAAATTGTACTGGTCAATTCCAATCCGGCGACCATCATGACCGATCCCGAAATGGCCGACATCACCTACATTGAACCGCTAAACGAATACGCGCTCACCGAAATCATCAAAAAAGAACGCCCCGATGCCTTGTTGCCCAACCTTGGCGGCCAAACTGCATTAAACCTTTCGCTTACTTTGGCCCGAAAAGGAATACTGGATCAATACGGGGTA
>CAZHKI010000408.1:0-3895 GCA_964533365.1 uncultured Maribellus sp.
AGATTATCATCAACCGCATTCCCAATGTGCTGGCTATTCCGCGCGAATGCCTTTTCTCTGATGAAAATCAATTTTTTGTCTATCTGCGAAAAGGTGGAAAAATATGGAAGAAACCAGTGGTGACTGGAATTGAAAACGATAAGGAGGTGATAATCCAGTCGGGCCTTGAGATAAATGACCGGATTTTATTCTCCGTACCTGAAAATCCGGATGAAGTACCCTTTTCCCCGGAAGAGCAAGAGGATTAGCCTGTTTCCGTTTAAATATGAAAACTTTCTTCTCGCGTCATTTTTTTTCTATGAGAAATGGCTCCCTTTTATTCGAAAGCTTCCTTCGTATTTTACAGGTTCATTGAATGAACGGAATAACTATTCGCTGGTAATTGAGCCCACTCCATCAATACTTTTGGTTACCTGCGGGTTGCCCCTGTATTTTATCTTCCCGACTCCTTCTATCCGGGCGGCCAGTGTTTCGGTGGCGTAAACGCTTCCGGTACCCACTCCTTCCACTCTGAAGTTTACATCTTTGGTCTTCAACTCACCGGCGTCGATATGCCCGGCTCCCGAAACTTTCACATCCAACCGGTCGGCAACTCCGTCCAGTTCAAACAAAACACCACCTTCGCTGGCAATGGCAATATTTTTTGCTTTTACATTCATTTCGATTTTTGCCCCGCCTTCCACACTGACCACCAGATCGTTCAAATCGAGATAGCCTTTGGTTTTAAGCCTGACCCCGCCTTCAATATGAATTTTTTCAAGATTCCTGAACGTGATGTATAAACTAATCCGGTCGAAATTGAAATGCTCCCGGTCGATTTTCAACTTTAATGACTCCTGATCGTTCCGTACGTTTAGGTAATCGAAAACTTCTTTATCGGAAGCCCTGGCTGTCAGCGAGTTTTTATCTCCCTGTATGAGGTAAACCCGGTAGCCGCCTTCCAGATGTATTTCTGTAAATTCATCGAGTTCCCAGGTTTTTGATTCCCATCCTTCATCCTGAAAGGGAGTTGCACTGGCTGTGGCCGAAACCAGTGTGAAAATCGTCAGGTAAGCAAATAGTTTCATGGTTTATTTTTTTTTTAATTCTGTTTCAAAGGTAAAAAGCCAACGGGTGAATATTGGGCTATTTTCGATAAACCATCGTTCCTGACAGACGAATTCAGGATTTGACCATTTTTTCAAAGAAACAGCGATCGTGAACCTGTCTGGTTTTATTCTTTTAACCGGAGAAGGAAAAGCAGCCCGTACCCGAAAAGCAGATAAAACATAACAGCCGCGAAAATGTCCATAAAAACCAGGTTTTCCGAAGTCATAAATATTCCAGTCATATAAAGGGCCGAAGCGGACAACAGGAAAAAGAGGATGATGACAAAATTTTTATTCATTTTTCTGAATATTTCTACCGAAAGATAAATCCATAGAACACCCAGAAGCACCATCGCCCCGTTTTGCGGGGTGAGGTTTTCAGATAATTTCACAATGCCGTAAATAATTGGGATGAGGCCAACTAACATGAGCATACGGGCAATACTGCGCCTGATTCGACGGACGGTATTTTTATCTTCTATCTTTGGAAATACAGATGTTTCCAACGGTTTCTCCTTAAAATCCTCGGCAAATAAATCCTGTTCCGAGTGGATGATTCCCCTTTTGATAGCTTCCTCCACTGCCAGTTGCGCCGCTTCCGGCTGGTAATGTTTTCTTTTTTTGAGGATTTCCAAGATTTTATCGTCGCTGTACCCCGGAATTAAAACCCTGAAATCGGGCTTCTCTGTATTATGTTTTGATTTTTTGGCCATTTTCAAATATTTTTGAGTTCAAATATTGTTTTTTAAACCGAAATGGCAAACCAAATGTTGTAAAATCATAAAATGAATTGCGATGAATAATTTTGAATACAAAAATCCGGTAAAAATTATTTTTGGGAAAGGCTCCATTCCCAAGGTAGCTGACGAAGTTCCGGCCGGGAAGAAAATCCTGCTGATTTACGGTGGGGGGAGCATTAAAAAAACAGGAGTTTACAACCAGGTGAAAAATGCGCTCGCGCAGGCCGAATTGTTCGAATTTGGCGGGATTGAACCCAATCCTCACTACGAAACCTGTATGAAGGCCGTGGAGGTGATCCAGCGTGAAAATATTGGTTTTTTGCTGGCAGTGGGAGGGGGATCGGTAATCGATGCCACCAAGTTTATTGCTGCTGCGGCGTGTTATAAAAACGGAGATCCATGGGACATTCTGGCCCGGAGTAACAAGGTTTCTGTTGAGGAAGCCCTGCCAATTGGCGCTGTTTTGACTCTTCCGGCAACCGGCTCAGAGATGAACGGAAATTCTGTAATAACCAAATTTGAAACGCTCGAAAAATTAGCTTTTGGCTCGCCCAAAGTCATGCCTCAGTTTTCCATCCTTGACCCGGAATGCGTGTTTACCCTGCCCGATAAACAAGTGGCAAACGGTGTGGTCGATGCTTTTGTTCATGTTCTCGAGCAGTACCTTACTTTTCCGGTCGACTCGCCGATTCAGGACCGCTTTGCCGAAAGTATCCTGATTACCCTGGTTGAAGAAGGCCCGAAGGTGCTGGCCGACCGCAACGATTACAACGCTGCCGCCAATTTTATGTGGAGCGCTACCATGGCCCTGAACGGATTAATTGGCGTAGGTGTGCCCCAGGATTGGGCTACCCACGGAATCGGGCACGAACTCACTGCTTTCCACGGAATCGACCACGGCCGTACCCTGGCTATTGTTTTGCCGGGAGTGATGAATGTTAAACGCGAAAGCAAAAAGGAAAAAATCTTACAGTTTGGCAAGCGGATTTGGGGAATTACTGCCGGGAGTGACGACGACCGCATTGATGCGGCCATTGCCCGGACGGTGGAATTTTTCGAATCGCTGGGCGTGCCCACCCGGTTGCCCGACTACGGCGTGACGGAAGAAACTATTAATCGCATTACCGGGCGTTTTAAAGCACGCCCTTACAAACTGGGCGAGAAAGCCGACATTGGTTATGAAGAAATCGAACTAATTTTAAAGGACAGGTTATAATCCGGGAGATTTTTAACGTAAAAAAACAGGCTGTTCCATTTTCTGAAACAGCCTGTTTTTTTGTGCAGCCCGGTTATTTTAATGTTCCGGCTTCAGCCTGCTGAATCATTTGTTGGTTGGCTGTGATGAAAATCTCAACCCGCCGGTTTTGGGCGCGCCCTTCGGCAGTTGAGTTATCAGCAACCGGTTCATCGTAAGCTTTTCCTTGTGTGGTGAGGCGCGTCCCGCTAATGCCGTTTTCAATCAGAAATTTGGCAACCGATTCGGCCCGCTCGTTTGATAGCTTCACATTAATTTCCCTTGAGCCGGTGTTGTCGGTATGCCCGTAAATGGTTACATCGGTTTCGGAAGTTGATTTCAGCGAAGTGGCAAATTTCACCAAAGACTCCTTTGAAGCGGTATTCAGCGCGCTTTTTCCCGTTGCAAAAAGAATTCCGCTGTCAAATGTTACTTTAATCGCCTGCAGGTTATTGACATCGGTAACGGTTTCAACCTGGGCTCCTTCAATTTGCTCGAGTTCGGCTTTTTGTTTGTCCATTTTTTTGCCGATTAGTACACCGGCCCCGGCGCCAACAGCTCCGCCAACAGCTGCTCCAATTGCTGCGCCTTTTCCTTTTCCGGCTAAAGCTCCAATTCCGGCACCAAGAAGAGCACCGCCGGTACCGCCAATTACTCCGCCTTTTGTTTTATTGCTTGATTCTGCCCATTTACTGGTTGAGCAGCCTGCCAAAAAAATGGACACGCTTAACAATGCTGCCAGGAAATAATTCACCCTTTTCATTTTGATTTTTTGTTTAATTATTCTTCAAATTATGTCATCTAAGTTAACATTTTAAAATCGAACAGGTTTC
>CAZHKI010000409.1:0-1338 GCA_964533365.1 uncultured Maribellus sp.
GGTCGAGCGAAAGGTAATTCAAACCCACGCCCAGCATAAAACCCAGTCGGTCGCGGATTTCCTTGATCACTTCCACGGCAATCTTCCGCTGCCGTTCGTTCAGCCGTTCTTCGAGCCCTGAAAACCAGGCGCCCAGTTCATCCAAATCCAACCGGGCCAGTTCCGAAATATTTTTTCCGTCAATTTTAAAATGAAGCGATTCCTTTTTGAGCCTCATCCCGTTACATTCGGGGCATTCCATGGTTTTCACAAACTGGGTTGCCCATTTCTGTGCAGTTTTCGACGGATTGTCGTCCCGCTGGCTGTCGATGTATTTAATCAGCCCCTCGTAGGTCATCATGTAACTCATGCTGCTCCCGAGCGGAGTATTTTTCAGTTGTATCCGTTCGTTGGTGCCAAACAAAACCTCCTGCAACCCCTCTTCCGGAATTTCTTCGATCGGGGTTTTCAGTGTAAAACCATGCTTTTCGCCCAACGCTTCAATCTGCCAAAAAATGAGTGAATTTTTCTGAGGCCCCAATGGTGCTATACCTCCCCTGGCAATGCTCTGCGTCTTATCCGGAATAATTTTATCCATGTCAATCTCGGTAACCCTGCCCAGCCCGTTACATTTCGGGCAGGCGCCCTGTGGCGAGTTGAATGAAAAGTTATGAGGGGCCGGTTCGGTATACGAAATCCCGGTAGTGGGGCACATCAGCAGGCGGCTGTAATATTTTACTTCGTCCGAGTCGGGGTTTAAAATCATTAAAATTCCCTGCCCGTGTTTCATGGCGGTCTGTACCGAACTTCTCAGCCTTTTTTCGCCGGCATCGTCAACCACCAGCTTATCGATGACCATTTCGATAAAGTGATTTTTATACCGATCAACCCGGTGATTGTGTTTCAGTTCGGTAATCTCGCCATCGATGCGGGCCGAGATAAATCCTTTGCGGAGAATCTGTTCAAACAGTTCGCGGTAATGCCCTTTCCGGCCTTTGACCACCGGAGCCAGGATAATAATGCGCTTCCCTGCAAAATCGGTTTTAATCAGTTGAATGATTTTTTCTTCGGTATATTTTACCATTTTTTCGCCGGTATTGTACGAAAAAGCTTCGGCCGCACGGGCAAACAACAAACGAAGAAAATCGTAAATCTCGGTAACCGTACCCACTGTTGAACGCGGGTTTCGGGTGGTAACCTTTTGCTCGATGGAAATGACCGGGCTGAGTCCGGTAATTTTGTCCACATCGGGGCGCTCCATATTTCCAAGAAATGAGCGGGCATACGACGAAAAGGTTTCGATATACCGGCGCTGTCCTTCGGCATAAATGGTATCAAACGCCAGCGACGATTTACCAC
>CAZHKI010000409.1:1364-3864 GCA_964533365.1 uncultured Maribellus sp.
AACATTAATATTTTTCAGGTTATGTACCCTCGCCCCGTAAACCACTACTTTATCGTCCTCCTCCACCTTCACGGGCAGAAGTTGAACTTCTTCGGTTTCTGTTTTCAGCATTTGTAAATCCATCTTCTACGATAATACCGGAATTCTTATGATATATTTTTTACCGGTTGGGTTGGTCAGAAAGTTTTCGCGCAGCCAGGGATTAAAATCTTTAAGCAGTTTATAACTAATCCCCTGCTCTTTGGCGAAATCGGCTAAATTGGACACAGGCCCGTTAACTTCCACATCGCGGGTTTTAACGATCGGGTACTTTTCATTTTCCGAAATATAAAAGTTGTACTTCTCCGGATTTTCCAGAATCAGTTTTAGTGCCACAATGCGATAAAAATACCGGGAAGTTTCGTCAGCCAGCAGCAAATCGAAATACGAATCGGCTTTCTGGCGTTCCAGATGTCTGGAAATACCAGTCAAACCGGCATTGTATGATGCAGCGACAAGCGGCCAGTTTCCAAATTTCGTGTAAGCTTCATTCAAATATTTGCAAGCAGCAACAGTCGATTTTTCGACATGATACCGCTCGTCCACTTCTTTGCCCACTTCCAGTCCGTATTGTTGGGCCGCATTTTTTACAAACTGCCACAATCCCACGGCTTGAGCCGGGGAAACAGCACGCGGATTTAATCCGCTTTCGGCCAGTGCCAGGTATTTAAAATCATCCGGAATTCCATTTTCCCTGAGAATGGGTTCGATAACCGAAAAATACCGGGGTGCCAGTTTAATGAACCGAATGGTTTGCGAATGAAAATAGACGTTGGAAAGCAATTCACGGTCGAGTGCCTCGATATAATCGAACCGGTTGATGGGGAATTCCTCACCGGCAAAAACAATCTTTTCGGGTATTTCCACCGATTGAAACTCATGGATTGAAACGGGGACTGTCACCACCTGCGGCGCCTCGGATTTGGCCGAACCAATAATAAAAACGATTACTGCTATCTTTGCCGCAATAATAAAAGGCAACGCAATCTTCCACCACTTTTTTCTGTTCATTGTTATTAGTTTTCTGAAAAACGCAAATTTACATTTTTAGTTGCTGGCAACCAACGGGATGTAGTTCAAAAGTATGATCAGCCCAAAAAATAATGGATAATCCTAAAAGAAAAAAAGTCCGGTGACTGGCCGGACTTTCTGAGAAATATTCAGTTGAATTTTATTCTTCTGGAATCATATGAATATCTTTATCGACTAAAATACGGCCGCAATATTCGCAAACAATAATTTTTTTGCGGCTGGCAATGTCGAGGTGCCTTTGTGGTGGAATTTTATTAAAACATCCGCCACAGGCATCACGCTGAATGGTTACCACAGCCAAACCGTTGCGGGCATTTTTGCGGATTCGTTTGAAAGCGGTGAGCAAACGCGGTTCAATGAACGATTCAATTTTCTCCGATTTCGCTTTCAGCTTTTCTTCTTCAATTTTGGTTTCTTCCGTAATCTCTTCAAGCTCTTTTTTCTTACGGTCCAAATCGTCAACCCGCTCTTTTAATAATTTGTCGGAAGAAATAATGGCTTCCTTTTTCTCGGCCAGTTCAATGGTAAATTCCTTAATCCTTTTTTCTGAAAGCTGAATTTCGAGGTTTTGAAATTCAACTTCCTTGGACAGGGAATCAAATTCGCGGTTGTTCCTGACGTTGTTTTGCTGCTCGGTGTATTTTGTAATTAACGCCTGCGAATCTTTAATGGCAATTTTCTTATTGTTGATTGCCGTATCAAGGTTCCGGATTTCCTCATCCAGGTTTTTTAACCTGGTTTTTAATCCGGCAATCTCATCTTCCAGATCCTGCACTTCCAATGGAAGTTCGCCCCGAAGGGTTTTTATTTTGTCGATATCAGAAACCACGCTTTGTAACTCGTACAGTGCGCGCAGTTTTTCTTCAATAGAAATGTCTTTTTCCTCTTGCCTTGAAAATGGTGCGTTCATCGCTTCAAATGTTTAATTTCCAACTAAAAAAATCAGAAGTAAAAAACCGGGTTGGTATTCACCTCTGATAAACGGACTGCAAATGTAGGGAATTTTTTTGTAAGTAATTCATAAAAAAGTTCTTTAGTGAATTGTTCACTTTCAAAATGCCCGATATCGGCCAGAACGATTTTTCCTTCCGCTTCAAAGTACTGGTGGTACTTCAAATCGCCCGTTAAAAACACGTCTGCCTCGGCGCCGATGGCGTGCCTGATCAGAAAGCTCCCCGCACCTCCGCAAACGGCCACGTTTTTTATTTTCTTCTCCAAAAGGTGACTGTGTTTAATCACGCTGACGCCAAAGACACGTTGCACCGATTTCAAAAAATCAACCTCGTCCTGCTCATCCGGTAATTCCCCAATCATTCCTGAACCGGTCAGGGCAAATTCATTCTCGATCGGGTACAGATCATAAGCCACTTCTTCGTACGGATGGGCTTTCAGCAAGGCCCGGACCACCTGCGTTTGCTGTGCGGCAGGG
>CAZHKI010000410.1:0-3802 GCA_964533365.1 uncultured Maribellus sp.
GAACGAGATCTCCCCCTGTAAAATAGTCAAACTTTCCGTAGGATATCCGGATGGCTGTGCTGAGTGCATTTTCTTCGGGATACTCCTCTCTTGTTAGTTTGTCTAAAGGGGGGAAATGACTGCGGGTATTGTTGTGTACACCTGTCCATACCACTCCGTTGGCGGCAATGTTCCTGATTTCAAACCCGGGGTATTGCTCAGGATTTCTCAAAAGTTTGAGCTGTTGATTTGAACCGACTTCAAACTGCTCAGCTGTTGCGCCATTGGCAACATGCCAATTCACAAACCGGATATAATTTTGCACGTTTGGATGGTTTGTCATTGGAGACGGGTAATCGTAGTCGGGCCAGTTGCGGTCGATAATCTTCCCGAACGGGATCAGGTCGCCTACTTCGGTAATACCTGTGAGGATATAGTCTCCCTTTTCGGATTTTTTATTGCTTAGTTGCACATTTCCCATGTGGTCGTCATGAAAATGCGTCAGGAGCAAATAATCCAGTTTTTTCACCGGTAACGGGCGTATCATGCGAAGGATGTAACGGGCTATCCACTCTCCGGAACTTCTGCTGGCGTCAGGCTTGAAATTACGTTTATCTGTACCCGTTTCGCCGGCATCTATCATCATCGTGGTTCCATCGGGCAGGATGGTTAACACACACTCCCCCTTGCCGGTACTGATGTGGTGAATATCCAGACAGCCAGGTGTCCAATCCGGATATACGCTGCCTGTTTTCCCCTGTGCATTTGCTGCGGTGGTAAAACAAGCCCAAAGCGTAACTGTTAAAAACAAATACTTTACTGATTTCATATCCGACTAACTTTAATACCTGAGTCTTACCTTCCATCCCCTGCTCACAGCGATGCTTCGATCGCACTCCTTTTCTCCGGGATTGCCACCTATAAATATTGTTCCGGCTGCACCACTATAAAAGGTTGCAAACAACGCATTTAACTCCTCGCCAGTAAATCGGTTGTCGGAGCAAACCGCATAATTCAGTTCCGTATTTTTACTTAGTTCCAATGTCGATAGTCGGTTTTCGTAACAATCCATCCGATTTAATTTGATATTCATTTGAAGATCCAAATGGGTCAGTTGATTTTGAGAGCAATTCAACCTTACCAGAGCTATATTTTTACTGAGATCCAACTTCATCAAGCTGTTGTTGTAACAATAAAGCTCAGTCAGCAGGGTGTTTTTGCCAAGGTCCAGATCTGTTAAATGGTTCCCGTTGCACCACAACACCTTCAGCGCAGCATTGTTGCTTACATCCAGATGACTCAGTTGATTATCGCTGCAATCCAGAGAGGTCAACTCCGTGTTTTTGCTTACATCCAAATTGGTCAGGTAATTGCTCCTGCAGTCCAGTTCCGTTATGGTTCCCCCATGTACGGCAATGGTGCGGGTTGTTATATCAGGATACGTATGTTCAACTTCAACACATCGGTCTTTGCTCAGCGTCACGACCTCTTTCTCCGAGCCATCGCCCCAATCGACCGTTGCCTTGCCACTTCCGGATAAACGAAAAGCAATGTTGCTACCGGTTTGCGTAGTCATATTGATCTTGCCGGGATTCTCCTTTTTTTCAACGAACGAATCGGGATAAGTGACAAAAAACATTCGTTCGTTGCTGTGGGTAGGAGCCCAAATATCCAAATCGCGACTATTGTCGTAAAGTTTTAAAATCCATGAATCGAATTTGCGCTGTCCCTCATACAATTCGATAATCCGTGCCCCAGCTCCAAGTTCTCCATAAGCCTGGCGACCGCTGGTCTGTCCGAAGGCCAGACAAATATCGTTTAAGCAACCGATATAGTTATTGTTGTGGTGATGCCCAGCAAACGTGCCCATTACATCTTTACAGTCGAGCAAAGCGGCATATAAGTTTGAACGACTGTTTGGCGACGAATGGTAAACTTCGGATTGAAATCCAACGGTGGAACTTTTTCCGACAACTTCATTATACTCCGGAAAAGGGATATGGAAGAATGCCAGCGCCGGGAGCGGTGTTCCACCGTTTTGTCTGGAAAATGCAGCACTTTGATTTTTATACCATTCTACCTGGCTATCCTCTATCCACTCGTAAACGCCCGAATGATTTTCGGGTGGACGATTCGTCTGCGAAATATCGAAAATATAACATAAGGCGGCCGTTTTTTGCGAACTTGCCGATTGTATGGGCAGTACATAATTTCCAGCTCCGGCAATTTTTTTTGGGCCGCTTTCGGTGAGGTTGTATGGCAAACCGGCAATGGCCTCCATGGTTTGCTGTTTATTAAGTTCGTACTCTGCATCATGATTCCCAAACATGGCTGCCCATGGGGTTTTTGCGTCAATCATAACTTGCGCAACTTTCAGCCAGGCTTTCTTTCGGTTATCCGAACCAACAACGTCGCCGGTAAGCACCACCAAATCCGGTTTTTCCCGTTCAATTACAGTTTTCATCATCACCAGTGCGCTATCCGAACGATAGGAGTCGTACTGGATATGAATATCGGTAAACTGGACAATTTTAAACTTTGAGTGGGAATTAAATTTCAATTGGGGCTTTTCTTGTCCGTTGACACCAAAAGATAAAAAGAAAATGGTAATAAATGTAATAAGTAACTTTTTCATATATAATTAGTTTATTCTAAATGAGCATTTTAAGTTCATTTTTTTTGTATAAATTATTAAAGAATATAAAGACAAAAAGAACAGTTGTTATTATGGCAAATTTATGATTCCTGAGGCAGTATGGAATTGTTGTTATTCTGCACTCTTGGCAGGTGCAGTTCTTTTAACTCGACAAGATCGCCTGATGATTTTCCCAGTTCTTTTTACAGGAACACTTTAAATTTTACTTCTGTCCGGCTGATGAAATACCCTGCACTAAGTTCTTCAGCGCTTTTAGAGTTTATACCCCAAACGTATTTCACATGAGCAGCAGACAATCCAAGCCATTATGCCAGCCGGTTCAAGAATCCAGTAATCCGATTTTCAGAATACGCCTGAACTTTCAAAAGCTTAGGGCGTTATATCATTTTCCAATAACTAATCTATCCATTCATTCAAAGAACCCGTGATGGTGGCAAATTCCTGGAACTGTTTTTCTACCCTTCACACCAATGTAAGCTACTACTGCTTTTTATAAACATTAAGCCCACATCCCACTTGGTTTTCATTCTCGTGGGTGTTAAAAATGGTCATATTTTTATATTCTGGATTTATAAAATAAACAACTTAGGTTTCAATAAAAATTCCCAATACTGTTTGTTTTGAATTTTTAGAATCAATAAACCATCGATTTTGGCCGGTCTTCGGGAGCAGCGCCAAATGCGGTGTTGGGTTGGTTGCCCATTACCAGTTTCAGCGTTCCACCGGCTAAAATATCTTTGTGTGTGATAAACGATTTTGTATATGGTTTTCCGTTAAGTTCAGCCGACTGGATGTAAAGATTTACATCGCTGTTGTTTTCGGCAACAATGCTGAATGTTTTTCCTTCGGGCAAACTGATTTCAGCTTTATCAAAAACCGGGCTGCCAAAAACATAAGCTCCGGCAGCCGGATTTACCGGGTACATTCCCATTGACGACAAAACATACCATGCCGACATCTGTCCGCAATCTTCGTTTCCACACAAACCGTCGTTTTGGTCGGTGTACATGGTTTTGCAGATTTCGCGGACAAGTGCTGCCGATTTCCATTGCTGGCCTGCAAAAGTGTACATGTAAGTGGTGTGGTGACTGGGTTCGTTGCCGTGTGCATATTGTCCAATCAACCCTGAAATATCAGAAGATGCGCCTTCAATTTGTTCCGAAGAAA
>CAZHKI010000411.1:0-3795 GCA_964533365.1 uncultured Maribellus sp.
CACTTATCGTAAGCCTTGGAGCTTGCCGGATATGCCAGTATAATATGATTCTTATCTGAAAGTGAATAAATTCCATTTATACATTGCCGCATAGATGTTCTTTATGGATCATCTATGCGGCATAAAAACAGCAAGGAGAAAGAAATATAAAGATTACCAAGAAATCCGGAAGGGATTAGTTTATTCTCTTAAAATATTTTAATAATGGTACATTTTATTCTCAATGGACAAGGAATGAAAATATTTTTGGCTGAAGTTTTACAAATTGGGCAAAATAAAATTGCATTTTTTTGTTGCCAAAACATGCTCAATAATTCAAATTAGATTTTAACGTAAATAATTGGAGTAATTATTAAATGACACTAGTGTGTTGAATGACAATTGGTAGAACATTCCTTTAAACAAATGATTTAAAAATAACAAGAATAACTATTACTTCATGTACCGCAGTTGCCAATGCTACCTGAAATTCATTTTGAATTTCATTGCATTGTACAAAGCCTGTTTTTCTGAAACAATTATCCCAATTGAAAGCGGTCAGCTTTGTATCTGGCAGAAGAAGTAAAATCACTGAAGGAAAATCCAGATGCGACAATATTTCAACAGAAATAACAAAAATTAAAAAATTGAAACGATGAAAATGATTAGATTTTCTATTAATTTTTTTGTGGCTTTATTAATAGGCACACAATGCTTTGCTCAGATTCCTGTTTCTAAAGAGTATGATAATCCTTTGCCCAACGTTGTAACTCCTGGTGTAATATCTGCTGACGGTGGAGTTGCAGCGCCATCTGATGCAATTTCGTTGTTCAACGGGAAAGATTTATCGGAATGGACCAGTGCAAAAGGTTCTCCTAATTGGGTTATTCATGATGGAATGTTTTCCTGGCAGGAAGGGGCTGGCGATATTTCTACAAAAAATGATTTTGGCAGTTTCCAACTTCATATCGAATGGATGCATCCTGCTGATATCAGCGGTAAAGCACAAATGCGTGGAAACAGTGGAATTTTCCTCCATGGTCTTTATGAATTACAAATACTGGAAACTTTCAATAATAATAACAAAACCTATGTCAATGGTCAGGCAGGGGCGATTTACAAACAGCGTCCGCCTTTGGTAAATTCACTCCGTAAGCCGGGAGAGTGGAATACCTACGACATTATTTTTACTGCTCCAACCTTCAATCCTGATGGCACATTTCGTACCAATCCCCGTGTGACAGTTATGTTGAATGGTATTTTGATTCAGAATAATGCAGTTATTTATGGGACAACATGGAACAATACAATTACTGCAAAGGAAAGGGGTGAAATTTCAATTCAGGATCACGGATGTAAAGTGAGTTACCGGAATATCTGGGTTAGGGACTTTAACTAAAGTCCTTTCCCCCCGGAAAATAATTGAATTAAAATTCAATGTGTCCGGTTATTGAGTCCCCGGGAATTATGAGTTGCGTGAAGTGATAATGTTGAAAAGAAAAATTTATTACAGTTTTAAAACAATATTTTATTATTCATTTTAAAATGACAATACGCGTGCTACCGATTTTTTGTCTGCTAATCTGTATGTGCACATTTATACATACAGTTCAAGCTGTACACACTCCAGTTGACCTGAAAACAAACTATCAGAAAAATCCTTTGGGCATAGATTCCAGGAATCCCCGGTTGAGCTGGAAAATCAGAACCGACGAGAAGGGATTCTTTCAGTCAGCCTATCAGGTACGTGCAGCGGAATCTGTTCCCGATTTGAAGAATAATAAAAGGTTGTTATGGGATAGCGGGAAAATTGTCAGTGACAATTCCATTGAAGTTTATTTTAAAGGAGATTCTCTGAAATCCCGTCAACGGGTTTACTGGCAGGTTAGGGTATGGAATACAAAAGATGAAAAATCGGTTTGGAGCGAGCCTGTTTTTTTTGAAATGGGAATTTTAAGCCCCGAAGAATGGCAGGCAGAATTGATTATTCCCCAGTTGGAAACACTAATAGAAAGAGCCGATCCGTCACCTTACTTGCGGAAAAGTTTTATGATTGAAAAATCGGTTGAAAAAGCTCGATTGTATATTACGACCAACGGTATTTACAATCTCTCGCTGAATGGGGAAAAGGTAACCGATAATCTATTTGCCCCAGGGTGGACCACTTTAAGAAAACGTTGGCTTTATCAAACCTACGATGTAACCGATTTTCTTAATAAAGGTGAAAATGTAATCGGAATCATCATTGGCGATGGTTATTCCACTTTTTTTCAAAAGAAGGATAAAGAAATCTATTACAATTTGGGCGCATTCGTTCAGTTAGAGATCACATATAAAGACGGAACTACCCAAAAAGTAGTTACAGACGAAAACTGGAAAGCCAATATTGGTCCGATTTTACTTGCGAACTATTACGATGGTCAGGACTATGATGCGACCCGGGAACTTGGCAACTGGGACAAAGCGGGTTATGATGACAAAAATTGGAAGGGAGTCACGCAAAAATCAATTTTTAAAAAAGGGGTGTCATTTAAAAAGTCATTTTTACATGGGAATGAAGCTCCTTTTATGAGCAATTTTATGGAAGTAGATCCGGTAGCCCTGATCATAACTCCTAAAGGCGAAACTGTTATCGACTTCGGACAAAACCTTGTTGGAGTTGTTCGTTCCAGGTTGCAGGCTCCACGAGGCACAAAAATGAAGTTGGTGTTTGGAGAAGTGCTTGATAAAGAGGGAAACTTTTACAACGAAAATTACAGGCAATCCCGCGCTGCTTCAATATATATATTTAAAGGGGAAGGAATTGAGGAATATGAGCCACAGTTCTCGTTTTGCGGATTTCGGTACGTTAAAATAGAGGGTCTCAAAGATGTTTCACCCGATTCATTCAAAGCCATTGTACGAACATCGGCAAAGGAGCAAACAGGGACATTCACCTGCTCCGATACATTGATCAATAAACTCCATAACAATATTTTATGGTCTTTTCGTGGAAATTATATGGATATACCGATCGATTGTCCTCAGCGGAACGAACGTTTTGGATGGTCTTGCGATGCCCAGATTTTTGCTTCAACAGCCTGTTATCTGGCCGATGTTAATATGATTCTCGAAAAATGGGTGCGGGAACTTCAGGCTGGACAGTTTAAGAATGGAAGCTTTCCAATGATAGCTCCGGATATGTGGGGCGATTCCAAGGGCGATCCGGGATGGGGCGATGCTGGTATTATTGTTCCTTGGGAATTGTACAAGGCGTATGGCAATAAGAGTATTCTGAATGAACTTTATGATAATATGAAGGCGTGGTCGGTATTTTGTGAAAACAGATCTACAAATGGTCTTTGGACTGCTTCTTATGGAGGGAGCGACTGGCTGGCTTATGCAAGTAAAGAGCCCCAATACCAGGGAGCCTATACCGATAAATACCTGATCGCAGATGCCTATACGGCAATTTCGACAAGACTGTTGTCTCAAATAGCTCAGGTACTGAATAAACCTGAAGATTCCGGGTTTTACGAGAATCTATATCAGAAGCGGAAAGCTGCTTTTATTAAAGAATATATTACTGAAAACGGTCGCCTTACTTCAAACACCCAGACCGCTTATGTTCTTGCACTCTATGCCGATTTGTTCCCCGATCATTTGGTAGAACAGGCTGTAACCCGGTTGGTTAAGGATATTAATTCATTGGGATTTATTACCTGTGGGTTTCTTGGCACACCACTAATAAATGATGTATTGACAAAATATAACCGGGAAGATGTTGCTTTTAAATTGCTGTTTAACGAGAAATACCCATCCTGGCTTTATCAGGTC
>CAZHKI010000412.1:0-3771 GCA_964533365.1 uncultured Maribellus sp.
TATATTTCTGGAAAACCGTTATACCGACTGGCAGAACTATTATCCGTGGTGGACGCTCCGTAACGAGTGGATGTTATCGAAATATATTCCCCCTCAAAATTTTCAGATTGAATTCCTGAATAAATGGCGGAACCAGGAAAAGTACGGTGATGATCCTTTTGCCCCCGGGAAATACGGTTTCGATTATTTGTTTGCGATTACGATGCCAGCCCAGCCTCTGGCTTGGTTTGAAGGCACTGGTTTACCCGAAGAGGCATTTCTTTCGGCTCCGGTTGTAAAAAAATACCGTGAAATACAGGCTGATTTTCATAATGGATATATACTTCCGATAGGAGACGAACCTTCGGGAGCAAGCTGGACCGGGTTTCAATCTCAAAAAGAAGGTAGTAACAATGGATATGTCCTTATTTTCAGGGAACAAAACAGTGCTTCGGTAAAAGAAATCAAATTACCTGTTTTGTTGGCCGGAAAATACAAGTTTGAGAAGATTTTAGGGGAAGGCCAGTCTTTTTTTATTGATGTGACAGAAGGAATTGTAAAATTCAATTTGCCTGAATCAAATACTTACTGCTTGTACAAATATTCTTTAGATTAAAGTAACCAGAATGAAACATCTTTATCTCATTGTCCTGGTCTCATTATTTTGGAACTGTCAGTCTCCGAAAAACAAATCGCAGAACGACAGCCGGATGTGTATTGCATTTTTCGGTTCTTCGGTGTGTAAAAATGTTGGAGACGAAGATAGCCTCGGGTATGCCGGACGTTTTGCTCAACGTCTGGACACTTTAAAATGGAAATATGTCAATGTTTCAAAAGGCGGCGACAATACCATCAAAATTACGCGGCGGCTCGATTCTCTCTATTGGCAGCATCCGGCGTATGTAGTTATAGGGTTATCCCTCAGTAACGAAGGATTTACAAAACCACTGACCGAGGAGGGCCGCTATCGTGTTTTTGAACGTTTCCGTACCGGACTTATCCGTATTTCCGATAGTATCCGTGCTCACGGGGCTGTCCCCATAATCGCCAATTGTTATGCACGAAATTCGTTTAACGAAAGCGACTATTTGATGACACGTCAAATAAATGCCATCATCAACGAATGGCCGGTTCCAAGCATTAACCTGCTGGGGGCCATTAACGATGGCCACGGACGATGGGCTAAAGGGTATGAAGCCAACGATGGTCACCCCAATAAATTTGGACATGACGAAATGAGCCGTACCATTGTCCCCACACTTTTCGATGCTTTAGAAGCCGGCAAACCGGTTCCGTATAGAAACTGGACGAGTGATTTTATGCAGTTTACAGGCATGCAACGTGATAAACAGGTTTTGTCCGTTATCGTTGATTCTACTGTTCATTCATTTGCTGAAAGTATCATGTTCCGGATTGCCGGTAACGGGGTAATCAGTTCCGTGGAACTAAAAAAAGGGAGATGCACAATTAACATTGAAAATGGGAAAATCATCTATCAAAGTCAAGCCGGATCAACATCGGTTTCCCTACCTGAAAGAGGTTTGGAAAGCTGGGGTTATCTCACATTATCGCACAATTATGCTTTAGGTGAAACGCATCTTTTTATTAATGGAGTTGAAGCGGGGCCGGTAAAAGAAAAATTGGAACCCCGGGTTTTCCTTCTGGGCGGTTTTCCCCAGAATATGGGCGATGTCCCTGATTCATTGTCGGTACGGGATTGGATGATCCATCGTTCATCGCTGACTTCAGACGAAGCAAAAGATTACATGAAATGGAAAATGCTCTCGTCGAGCCTCGAAGTTTATGCCCCCTTAATTGATGATTTGTTGGGGGCTGAATTTGAAGTGGAAAACAGGGCCCAAAGTCTGACAAAAGTTCAAATGGAAATGGATGTGAATTACCGGGCCATTAAAAAGGGAATGAAGAAAGATTTGTAATAAAAAACCAATAAACTTTAAAATATGACCAACACAAGAAGAGATTTTATCAGAAAATCAGCAATGGGTGTTACGGCTGTTTATGCAGGAGGAATCCTGTCAGGATTCAGCGCCAAAAGTTACAAACGTATTGTTGGGGCCAATGAGCGGATTAACTTGTCGGTGATGGGCGTTAATTCCCGTGGAAATGCCCTGGCCCAAAATTTCTCAAGACAGCAGGAATGTGAAGTTATTCATGTCTGTGATGTCGATTCACGGGCGATTGAAAAATGCTGTACAAATGTTGAAAAAATAGCCGGGCACAAGCCAACGGGTTTTGGCGATTTTCGGAAGTCGCTCGAAAACAAGGATGTTGATGCGATGGTTATTGCCACGCCCGACCACTGGCACGCACCGGCAGCATTGCTGGCTATGCAAGCTGGCAAACACGTTTATTTAGAGAAACCATGTAGCCACAATCCACGTGAAGGTGAAATATTGATTGATGCTGTGGAAAAATACGGCAGGGTATTCCAGATGGGCAACCAACGCCGTTCGTATCCGAATATTATCAAAGCAATTTCGGACTTGAAATCGGGACTGATTGGCCGTGTTTACTTTGGCCGAAGCTGGTACACCAACAACAGAAAGTCTATTGGCATAGGAAAACAGGTTGCTGTTCCCGACTGGCTCAACTGGGATTTATGGCAAGGGCCTGCCCCCCGTGCAGCATACAAAGACAACCTGGTTCATTACAACTGGCACTGGCATTGGCACTGGGGAACAGGTGAAGCGTTGAATAACGGCACCCACATGGTTGACCTGCTTCGTTGGGGGCTTGGAGTTGATTATCCCACAAAAGTAAGTTCAAATGGAGGACGATATCATTTCAATGACGATTGGGAAACACCCGATACACAAGTCATCAGCATGGATTTCCCCGGAGGTATCAGCCTGACATGGGAAGGACGGAGTTGCAACGGGCGATACGAAGAAGGGTTGGCCGATGGGGCCGTCTTCTACGGAGAAAAAGGGAGTATGACCCTTTGTGAAAATTCCTATACAGCTTATGATCTCAATAATGAAATAATAAAGGAAGTAAAGGATGATTATAAATACGACAACCGCGACCGGGTAAATCCGACTGCCGCTTTGGACGTACTTCATTTTCAGAATTTTTTCGATGGAATAAAAAATGGGGCTAAAACCCATTCTGATATTGATTCAGGACATAAAAGCGTTCTTCTGATGCAGTTGGGCAATATCGCCCAACGGGTGGGGCATTCATTGGAAATCAATCCCGAAAACGGACATATCCTGAAGGATAAAGAAGCCATGAAATACTGGTCGCGCACTTACGAAAAAGGGTGGGAGATGAAGCTATGAAAACACGCCGTTCATTTTTAAAAACAATGGGCGCCGGGACAGCGCTTACAACTTTGGGTTTTTCATCGGTTAATTCCGTGGCATCTCAATTTCTTCGCAAAAGTCCAGCCGAAGAAAAACCAATCCGGATTGGGATTATCGGTGCAGAGAATTCACACACTTTTAAATTTGGAAATCTTTTCAATATCGAGAAGAAATTTCCCGGAGTTGAAGTGAAATATGTATGGGGAGAAACTGAAGAATTTGCAAAAAATGCCATGATTAAAGGACAAATCCCCCAAATGGTCAACGATCCGCTTGAAATGCTTGGAAAGATTGATGCCCTGATTGTTGATCACCGGCATCCAAAATATCATCTCGAAGCAGCCCTTCCGTTCCTGAAGGCAGGTATCCCGATGTTTATCGACAAACCTTTTTGCTACCGGCTTGCAGAGGGAAAAGAGTTTCTGGAACTGGCAGAAAAATTGAAAGTCCCGGTTACCTCATATAG
>CAZHKI010000413.1:0-3765 GCA_964533365.1 uncultured Maribellus sp.
CAAAATTTGCGATTGCAGTTGCACCGCCATTTTATCATGCATATCAACCTGAATGGAAACAATCAGGTAATCACGGATTTTAATGATTGGAATCCTTCTTTCCTGAAAATCGATATTCATTTGTTTTTCACTGTTTCTTCTGATTCATATTTGTCAACCCGAATTTTTCCATCAACCAGTTGGTTGTTCTTTTTCATAGCATATAGCATGGCATCCTGAAGGGTTGCTTTGGTGCGGATGGCCGAGAGGTCGATGCCCAGGTGTACAATGGTTTGGGCGATAGCCGGACTGATTCCTGAAATGATGCAATCGGCGCCGAGCAATCTTGCGGCAGTTACTGTTTTTAACAAATGGTTGGCCACCTGTGTATCAACCGTAGGGACGCCGGTAATATCAAGGATAGCTATAGTACAGCCGGTTTCAACTATTTTCTGTAAAAGGTTTTCCATCATAATCTGTGTGCGCTGGCTGTCGAGGGTGCCAATCACCGGGAGGATGAGTATATTATCCCAGACTTTGGTAACCGGACTTGAAAGTTCGAGCAGGTCTTCCCGTTGCTGGATGATTGTTTTTTGCTGTTCCTGGATTTTTTTCAGTTTCTCCTCCAGTTCCTCTTTCATTTTTTTGCTTTGTTTCAGCTCCCAGGTTAAGTCTTCAATCAATATATTAATGGCTTCTTCAATCCCTGTCAAATCATCTTCAACTGTCGATTCCACTCTAACCTCGAGATTTCCGGCTGCCACCGAAGTTAACACGTCTTCAATATGCTCGATCCGGGCCTGTGCGTTTTCAAATTTTATTTGCTCTTCCATATTATCTTTTGCTTTTTAACCACATCACTGCTTCTTCCACATTTTTAAAAAATTCGCCCTGAATATTAACGACCCCGGTTTTAACCAGCACTTTGGCAATCATACGGTTAGCAGCACTACCTCCTACAAAGGCGACATCGGTAATTCCTGCTTCCTTCAATGCCTGATTTGACTGTTCCCGGGTTTCCCGGTTCTCAACCTTACCCGTATTGCTCATCTGAATGACAATCTGTTTATAGGGTTTCCCTTTGAGCATTTCGCCCAGTATCTCCCTGATAGCGGCCACATCAGAAAGCAAAAAATCGCTTTCAAAATTCAGTCGTGCCAATTCATTTTCGCTATCGTACCATAATTTATGTTCCATTCTAAGAATGTTTTAAATGTTTGTTTTAATTTTTATCCTGTTACAATATGCCGCATAAAAATAGATAAATTCAAATAATAAAGAATCAATATGCCTCTTAGTTTTGTTTACTACTCATAACAAATGCGTTCACACAGAATTTGAAAAAATGACCACCTTGTTGACACATACCGGAATTCCGGGTTTTCAGCATTCCAGAATCATTATTTGTGGGGAAAGGTTATCAATTATTTTTTTTAAACGGGTATTTCCGTAATTTCAGGCAAGTTGATTTCTGCAAAAAAAGATTTAATATATTGTTCCATGCAAAAAGAAATATATAATCCGGTTTATAAGTTGTTGGGTTCAGCGGGCGAGGCGATTACCGGAATATATCAAAGTACCGATTTCAACATCGAGATTAAATCCGACAACTCGCCGGTTACTCTGGCCGATAAAAAATCAAGTGAAATAATTAACGAAGGCTTGCGCAATAATTTCCCTGGAATTCCGGTGATTGACGAGGAAACCCGGATTTTGGATTATGAACTCAGGAAAAACTGGCGCCGCTTTTTTCTGGTCGATCCGCTTGACGGCACCAAAGAATTCATCCGCAAAAACGGCGAATTTTGCATCAACCTGGCCCTTGTTGAAAACGGCCGGCCGGTGGAAGGATGGATATATCAACCCCTGACGAAAACCGGATGGCATGGGAAAAAGGGCGAAGGAATAACTGAATTCAGGGAAACCGGGGCCACCAAAAAGATTAAAAATCCAATGAAGAATCAGAGACCGGTTAGAATTGTGGCCAGCCGATCGTTTTTCAACCAGCACGAAGCCCGGCTCATCGATAAAATCAAAAAATATTTTCCGGTTGAAGTAATCCACAAGGGAAGCTCGGCCAAACAAGTTGCCCTTGTGCTGGGACTGGCCGATATTTACCTGAAATCGGGGCCTTGTTCCGAATGGGATACGGCTGCCGGCCAGATTATGGTGGAAGAATCGGGAGGCATTGTTTTCCGGCAGGACAATTTTCAACCGTTGCGCTACAACAAACCGAACCTGCTCAACCCGCATTTTGTGATGCTGTCGCGCAACATGAACACTCCCGATTTTGTCGGCTTCATTCAAACCATTATCAAAGATGAAAAGTAACAGAACACCAGCTATAATTTTTCTGCTGTAAGGCGTAATTATTAACTTCATTCAAAAACTCATAAGAAAAAATGAATATGAAAAAATCATCTGTAGTCCTCGTTTCCCTCGTGGCCCTGGTTTTATTTATGGCCGGATGTGCCACACAGTCGATGAATGAAATTGCCAATCCCCCGGGATTTTTTAAAGGGCTGCTGCACGGATTTATCCTGTTGTTCAGTTTTATTGCCAGCTTATTTACCGACTATGAAATATACGCATTCCCCAATTCGGGCGGGTGGTACGATTTTGGCTTTCTGCTGGGTATCTTGTTCTTTTTTGGAGGCGGTGGCGCTGGAGCAAAAAAACGGTGCTGCTGAAACCATACAGCCAAAAGTCTTTTTGCAAACAGCCTCCTGTTAAAAACTTGAAGATTTCTCCGGTATCTGACATCCCGGTTTAATGTATCTTAGCTTAATTTTGAACCGAAAAAAATTTTAACAATGAACCGGATAATTTTTTATGCTATTGTGATGATTATGGCTTTCTCAGCCTGTAAAACCACAAAACAAGCGGCTCAGTCGCCCTACACGACCGATCCGACGACACAACCCAAAGTGTTTTCAGTGCCCACGGGCAACGAAACAGCAACCAGCGAAACGCCCAAAACCGTTTCGGACAGCCCCATTGCAGTGAGAAAAGAACAAATCAGTTTTACCCAGCAGGATGACAAAACACAAAACGAAACCAACAGTTTCTTTATTATTATTGGTTCGTTCAGCCAGTTGGATAACGCAAAAAATTATCGAGAAACCCTCCTCAGCGAAGGATTTACACCGATTATCCTTCACAGCGAAACCGGTTATTACCGCGTTTGCATTAATTCTTACAAAATTGAACAGGAAGCCCGAAGCAGAATTGCTCAGGTCAGGCAGGCATTCCCAAAATATTCAGATGTGTGGCTGTTGGTGAAAGAGTAATTTATCGGAATTTAAATGATCCAGATTAGCAACGCCGTTTCAACAACGGCGTTTTTTTTCATTTAATTCTGTTATTGTGGAGAAGCGGGTAGCAAAGAATTCTGTTTTCGCTTTTTGAATCAACAAATTATTTAAAATCAATGTTACATTTGTAATCCATTCTGACCGATGGATACCCATTTTTAAACAATTAGAACAATGACAAAAAACAGAAAGCAACAATTGCTCGATCAGCGATATTTGAAAATGGCCGAAATCTGGGCTCAAAACTCCTATTGTAAAAGAAGATAAGTTTGCGCTTTACTGGTAAAGGATAAAATGATCATTTCAGACGGCTACAACGGAACCCCGGCCGGATTTGAAAATGTGTGTGAAGACGAGGAAAACAAAACCAAAGCATATGTTTTGCATGCCGAAGCCAATGCCATTACCAAAGTAGCCAAATCAAACAACAGCAGCGATGGCGCCACCCTTTATGTCACATCATCTCCCTGCA
>CAZHKI010000414.1:0-3747 GCA_964533365.1 uncultured Maribellus sp.
GTTACCAGGACCTGATTATCGACTACCGAGGCATTCCTGAGATGCAAAAATTCAATGTACCGGTGATCCTCGACATTACCCACTCGCTGCAGCAACCCAACCAGGCCAGCGGCGTAACCGGCGGGAAACCGGCGTTAATTGAAACCGTTGCCCGCGCCGGAATTGCAGTTGGGGTGGATGGAATTTTCATTGAAACGCATCCTAACCCGGCTGTGGCCAAATCGGACGGCGCCAACATGCTCCGGCTCGACTTACTGGAAGGATTGCTGGAAAAATTAGTGAGAATAAGGGAAGCAATTTGAATCCTCCCCTGAAGATGAGAAAAAAGAAATAATACAATGAAACCATTTGAAAATATTGCAACAGAAATCACTTCGCTGGTCGGTGAATGGGAACCCAAATTATTTTCGCTATCAGAAGAAATGATTACCCAAAGAAGAAATTCACAAAACCGTACCATCAAACAAATTGTCGGCCACCTGGTTGATTCGGCTTCGAACAACACCCACCGGCTGGTGCATTTGCAGTACCGCGAACTTCCGCTCCGGTTCCCGAATTACGCCACCTACGGGAACAACGACCGCTGGATTACCATCCAGAATTATCAGAACGAAAACTGGGAAAATCTGGTTCAACTCTGGAAATTTTCCATGTTGCATTATGCCCATATCATTCAAAATGTGAACCCGGAAATGATGCAGAATGAGTGGATTTCCAATGCAAACGAAAAAATTACGATGAAGAAAATGGTGGAAGATTTTGTACCCCATTTCAAATTACATCTGAGAGAAATCGAACTGTTGGCAGAAACCCCTCTCCAGTCTTCCCCCGAAAGGAGGGAGTAAGAAAGAATCATAAAGTAATACTTTAAAAACTCTGAATAAAATGAAAAACAGACGATCGTTTATCAAAAAAGCCGCTGCAGCTGTTGCACTGGCCGGATTTTTACCGGCAGCAAAAAATGCCTCAGCCGGTGAAGTGAATATTACCGGCGCACTGATTCATCATGTTTTTTTCTGGCTGAAAGAACCCAAAAACGAAGCGCATAAAAAGCAACTGGTCAAAGCACTGAACGATTTGCTAAAGGTGGAAACCATAAAAATGAGCCACATTGGTTTTCCGGCAGGGACCGAAAGCCGCGATGTGGTCGATCACTCCTACTCCGTTTCGTACATGACCCTGTTCGACGATCAGGCCGGGCAGGATGCTTACCAGGTACATCCGCTGCACCTGAAATTTGTGGAGGAAAATTCGCATTTGTGGAGTAAAGTGGTGGTTTACGATTCGGTGGATGTTTAATGAAAAAACAAATAAGCCATTAATATTGCGGCAATAATCCCCGCAAGATCAGCAATTAAACCGCAAACCACAGCATAACGCGTATTTTTAATACCGACTGCACCAAAATACACTGCCAGAATATAAAACGTTGTGTCAGTGGCGCCCTGCACGGTACTGGCCACGCGGCCTACAAACGAATCGGCGCCGTAAGTTGTCATTGCATCCACCATCATTCCACGGGCGCCGCTGCCGCTCAGCGGTTTCATCAGCGCTGTTGGCAGTGCCGGGGTAAAATCGGTATTTATCCCCGCCATTTCAAACATCCGGGTAAAACCCGAAACCAGCCAGTCCATCGCCCCCGAAGCACGGAAAACACCAATGGCAACCAAAATGGCAACCAAATACGGGATAATTTTTACCGCCGTTTTGAAACCATCCTTGGCGCCATCGATAAAAGCCTCGTAAACATTTACTTTTCGGAACAGGGCCAGTACAATGAAAGCAACAATCACGGCAAACAATATGAAGTTGCTTGCGACCTTGGAAATTTGGGTAATCGCATCTTTATCAAGGGTTGAAAAATACCAAATCATACCTGCAATAAAAGCAGTTAACCCGCCCAGATAGGCTAAAATTACTTTATCTAAAAGATTGATTTTCTGATACAAGGCAACGGCAACCAGGCCCGCCATGGTTGAAAAATAAGTAGCTAATAAAATGGGGATAAAAATGTCGGAAGGGTTAACAGCGCCAAGCTGTGCCCGGTAAACCATGATGCTGATGGGCAACAGGGTCAGCCCCGAAGTATTCAGGACCAGGAACATGATCTGCGCGTTGGAGGCGGTGTTTTTATCCGGATTGGTTTCCTGCATTTCCTGCATGGCTTTTAATCCCATCGGCGTTGCCGCATTGTCGAGGTTGAGCATGTTCGCGGCAATATTCATCATTATCGATCCGTGTGCCGGATGCGATTTTCCCAGTTCAGGGAAAAGCCTGTTGAAAAAAGGCCCGATGAGTTTAGAAAAAACAGCAACAATGCCGCCCTTCTCTCCTATCTTCATCATTCCCATCCAGAGGGTTAAAACACCGGTCAGCCCCAACGAAATCTCGAAACCCGACTTGGCCATGTCAAATGTGGCATTGATCATCGCCGGGAATACTTCGGTATCGCCCATAAAAATCAGACGTACCAAACCGATAATGAAAGCAGACAAAAAGAAAAATATCCAGATATAGTTCAGTGCCATTTAAAAGCCCCCTCACAACCTCCCCCGTGAGGGAGGTGAAAAACAATCTTTTTAGCGAGTTATTTCCTCTTAAATTTTATTTTCAAAATCTTTAGCCATTTTTTCAATTTCGTCAAGGGTTGGGTCGCCCGAGAAAACGGCCAGCCGGTAACGGAAGGTTGCAGTATTGCCGTTTTCAACCGAAAAATTCATCTCTTCCTTTCCGTTTGAAAAAACTTTCTGGCCCAGGGTGTTGGCAGAAAACAAACCGTAACCGCGGGCATGCCAGTAAGTTGGGTATCCTGCATTTCCCGGGTGGTCGAAAATCACGATAGCCACATTTTCGCCGTTCATCACTCCCGAGAGTTTCATCCATCTTCCGCGGGTTGACCAAACCGCATTGTCGGTAATTCCTTCACTGCTGAGGTATTTTCCCGAAGCTGTTTTATCGGTGGAGGCATCCACTTCGGTAACATTTCCGTGCGAATCGGTCAGTTTCTGTTTCCCGGTGGAGGGCAATTCCAGTTCACGGGTTACGCGAATGGCAAACATCCCTTCTTTATTGTCGGTAATATTCACTTTTCCGTTGGTTGCTTTCAGGATGGCTGTCCGGTCAATTACCCGGGCATTTCCCTGTACCAGGAAGGTAAATTCTGATGTTTCGTGCAGCAACTCGTTCCCTTTGCTGTCTTTCCACGAGCAGGAAGTTTGCAGAAATGCTTTTCCTTTTCCGCTTTCCGCTTTTTCCACTTTCTCGTGATAAATTGTTCCGTAGCCCGCGGCTTTGTCAGCCGGAATGGCATCGGAATTATTCCAGAAATCGAGGCCGTTTACATCGCCGTAATTCAGCCAGATTCCCACATGGTGTGGGTGATCCACTTGTTCGCCGGCTTTCTTTTTCAGCGGGTACTGGCGGGTTACTTCATTTCCTCCGGCGGTAACAACCGGCCAGAGAACCGGCTTTTTAATCGTTTCAGGGTAAATATACGCCGTAAATAACTTGCCGTCAATCAGTACATCAACTTTCTTCTCAGCCGGCTTTTCAACCAATTGAATTTTAGGCTGGGCATTTAACACAGCAACCGGAAGGGTTATGGCGAGAAAGAAAAAAACGAATCGTTTCATGGTAAAGAATTTTACCCAGAGCAATACCTCGGGGCCAAACGTCACAGGCCCTGAGACGACCGGCGACACAACCGACATTGAACCAGCCGCCTATATGCATTGGGCTTCTGAGCTG
>CAZHKI010000415.1:0-3742 GCA_964533365.1 uncultured Maribellus sp.
TGTACATCTCAGGCGAAGAAAGTCTTCAGCAAATTAAACTGCGGGCCGAACGGTTGGAAATCAGCAACAACCAGTGCCTTTTTTTATGCGAAACACTGCTGGAGCAAATCATCGCCCACACCGAACAGGTGAACCCTGATTTGCTGATCATCGATTCCATTCAGACCATTTCCACCGAAACCATTGAATCCTCGCCGGGTTCGGTTTCACAAGTCCGCGAGTGTACTTCGGCCATTCTGAAATTCGCCAAAAAGAACCACGTGGCAGTGATTTTAATCGGGCACATCAACAAAGAAGGCAGCCTGGCCGGTCCGAAAGTACTGGAACACATGGTCGATACGGTGTTACAGTTCGAAGGCGACACCAACTACATGTACCGCATTTTACGATCGATAAAAAACCGTTTTGGCTCGACCAACGAATTGGGGATTTTCGAAATGCGCGGCGACGGCTTAAAAGAAATATTAAATCCTTCGGAGCAACTGATTTCGAAAATTAACTACGATGTGAGCGGAACGGCAATCTCGGCAACCATCGAGGGAGTGAGGCCATTTCTGATTGAAATACAGGCGCTGGTCAGTACAGCAGCTTATGGAACGCCACAACGTTCGTCCACCGGGTTCGACCTGCGGCGGCTCAACATGCTACTGGCAGTTCTTGAAAAAAGGGCCGGTTTTAAACTCATCCAGAAAGATGTGTTCCTGAATATTGCCGGCGGATTGAGGATCAGCGATCCGGCTGTCGATTTGGCGGTTATCAGTTCCATCCTTTCATCGAACATTGACCGGACCATCGACCATAAAACCTGTTTCGCCGGAGAAGTTGGGTTAACCGGCGAAATCAGAGCCGTAAGCCGAATTGAACAACGGGTGGCCGAAGCCGCCAAACTGGGTTTTCATAAAATATTTGTACCCGAAATGAATAAAGGTTTCGATGGTTCAAAATTCAAAATCGAAATCGTTAAAGCTGGTCGTGTGGAAGAAGTATTCCGCAAAATCTTCGGTAAAAATGAAAATGGATAATAAAAGAGTCAACATTTTTTAACCATCACCGTTCAGTTTATTTTAAGAACTATTTTTAAATTGAAGCCTTTAAAATAACGATGAAACGATACTTCTACATAATTCTGATTCTGTTTGCAGCTTTCGGATGCGATAAACCGGTTTACGAAAAACCCGATAAACTGATTAATGAAAAACAGATGATACAAATGCTGGTGGACATTCATCTTGCCGAAGCTGTTTTCACTACCTGCCGGCATTCCGATTCGCTGCTGATGAAAACAAAAACGGAGGATTACTATTTCTCAGTCCTCGAAAAGCACCATCTTCCCGACTCTGTTTTCGAAAAATCGTTCGTTTATTATGCCAGCAACCCGAAAAAATTCGAAAAAATGTACCGCCAGGTGATGAACCAACTCAACGAAATGGAACAGCAGTTTACCGGAAAAAAGAATGATCAGCTTGAGTTCAAAACCAAAGAATAATTTCCGTGCGAAAAATTTCGGCCACATTTGTTTTTCCGGTCAACAGCCCTCCCCTGAAAAACGGCATCATCGTTTGCGACGACGACGGAACTGTCCTGGATTTGATTGACACCGGCGGGAAACTGGAAGAAGTGTCCGGCCTGGAATATTACAGCGGACTTCTGGCCCCGGGTTTTGTTAATGCACACTGTCACCTCGAATTGTCGCATTTACGTGGGAGGATACCTGAAAAAACAGGAATCGGAGGTTTTTTGGGCGCCATCAGCCAATTGCGCAACAAACAACCCGAAAATGCTGAAACGGCCATTCACAAAGCCGACCGGGTGATGTGGGCTGCCGGGATTTCTGCCGTGGGCGATGTGTCAAATACTACGGCTTCAATTGCTGCCAAACAAAAAAGTAAAATTTATTATCACACGTTTGTCGAAACATTCGGCTTTCATCCTACCCGCGCCGAAAGGGCTTTCGAAATAGCCTGCTCGGTCAGGAATGAATTCAGAAGTAATAATATGCCGGCATTTATTGTCCCGCACTCGCCGTATTCGGTCTCACAACCGCTGTTTACAAAAATTGACGAACTGGCGCGGAAGGAGAATTCCATCCTGTCCATTCACAACCAGGAAAGTAAAAGTGAAACCCGGTTTTTTCACGACGGAACGGGGCCAATTGCCGACCACCTGCAAAACAACCTCGGGATCGATATTTCGCACTGGGTGCCAACCGGGAAAAGCCCGCTTTTATCCGTACTTTCTTTTCTCCCCGCTGAAAATCAGCTGCTTCTGATTCACAATACATTTACGAGAAAAGAAGATATTGATGAGCTAAAAAAAAATCGTCAGGAAAACAACACATTTTGGGTACTTTGCCCCAATTCCAACCGGTATATCGAAAACCATCTGCCCCCGGTGCCTCTATTCAAAAATGAACATCTGAACCTTTGCCTCGGCACCGACAGCCTGGCTTCGAACCACCAGCTTTCCATTCTTTCGGAAATGATAACGCTTCAGCAGGAATTTCCGGAAATCAGTTTCGATGGATTATTGAACTGGGCAACGTTGAACGGGGCGCGGGCATTGAAAATTGACCACCAGTTTGGCAGTTTCGAAAAAGGGAAAAAACCCGGAGTAATCCTGATTTCCGGTGTCGATTTCAAAACCATGAAATTGTCGGACAAAAGTGCAGTGAAACGTTTGCTTTAAATTCATTTCGTAAAATTTCGTCAATCGGATATCTTCAACTTATCTTTGCCCAAAATTATAATATGGCAACTTTTCTTTTCGACAAAATCATATTTGGCCCGGTTTCCAGCCGCCGTTTGGGCGTTTCGCTGGGAATTAACCTGCTGCCCACCCAGGTAAAAGTATGTTCGTTCGATTGTATTTATTGCGAATGCGGCCGTAATCCGAAAAAATACGATGAGAAAGTTATTTTGCCTTCGCGAACCGAAGTGGCACAAAAACTGGAAGAGAAGCTGCTCGAAATGTCGGCTACCGGCCAGCTGCCCGATGTAATTACCTTTGCCGGGAATGGCGAACCCACACTACACCCCGATTTTGCCGGTATTATTGATGACACCCTTGAATTGCGCAGCCGGCTGGCGCAAAAAGCAAGGATTGCCGTTTTGTCGAATGCCACCATGATCCATAAAAAAAGCGTGTTCGATGCGTTGCTGAAAATTGAAGACAACATCCAGAAACTCGATTCAGCTTTCGAAGAAACAGTCAGGTTGCTCGACTGTCCTGCGAAAAACTTTAACCTCCAGAAAACGGTTGAACAACTGGCAGCTTTTCAGGGGAAAGTTATTATTCAAACCCTTTTTGTACGGGGAACTTACAACGGGAAAACCATTGACAACACCACCGAACAGGAAGTTTTTGCCTGGATGGAACTGGTAAAAAAAATAAAACCCTCGCAGGTAATGATTTATACCATTGCGAGGGACACGCCAGTCGATACACTCCAAAAAGTATCAGCCAACGGTTTGCACATGATTGCCAGCCAGGTGGAAAAAGCAGGATTCCCGGTACAGGTTTCAGCTTAAAAAGCGGATTCACAGAATTGAAAATCCGTTAAATCCTTTTTACAGCGTGGTGCGGTACCACTCAGAACTGCGGCCCAGTAAACGGACTCCGGCAACAAAACCTTTCAGTTTCAGCAAATCGTTGCTTTCCATCCAACCGTAACAATCGTAAGTATTCCCCGATTTTGGATCGTAAATTTTCTCGAACTGCGCCAGCCGTTTTTTATCCTCATCCT
>CAZHKI010000416.1:0-3728 GCA_964533365.1 uncultured Maribellus sp.
ATAAAATTTAACGGTTACTACATCTCCGCATTTATCCGGATAACTGCCATCCCAATCGTTCAATACATCAAGCTCATCTTCACCCTGTTTGGCGCTTGCTTCCTGCAACCATGCATCAAATGCTGCTATTATTTCCTCATTGGTGCTGCATGCATCCAGTTCTTCAGGAGCAGGGCAAGTGAGAATAATTTCTGCCGGTTCTTCAATCGTAGCATAACATTCAGAATCTAAACCAGTATTATCATCGACGACGACAACCTTGTAATCACCAGCAGATAAATTATTCATTGAAGCTCCCTTTCCGATTTCTTCATATTTATCTATTCCATCAATTTCTTCGTTCCACTTGTACCAGGTAAAAGAATAACTGCCTGATCCACCGGTTGCTTCAACGGTGGCCGATCCATCTGTGCCTCGGTAACATGTTACATCGGTTGGTGTAATCAGGCAAGCGGGATTGGTTGGCGCCCATTTAATTTCCTGGGAACAACTGGTTTCACATCCATTGGCATCAATAACAGTTACATAATACCATCCTGGCGCCAGATTGGAAATATCTTCGTCGCTGCTGGTGAATTCGCCTGGTCCTGTCCAGGAAATAATATAGGGTAGTGTTCCACCAGTAACCGTGAGATCAATTGATCCGTCATTGGTCTGATATCCCGACAGATCGTTGAAATCAGTAATCACACATTCCGGTAATGTAATAAATGATCCGGAAATTCCAGTAACCTGGCATTCCGTATAGTTGTTGGCATCCGGACAGCCATCGGATATATCCTTAACGGCCACAATATCGAAATTATAGTTTTCGCCATGTGGATAGGTTAGTGTGATATAACCTTCCACCACTCCGGTGGTTCCCAGGTTGGTAAGGCAAACAGGCGCTGAAACAGCGGTGGCTTTTCCGGTTTTATCGACAGCCTGGTATAATCCGTTTGCACCATAAATATGGACCATGACCTGATACCCTCCTTCAACACACGACAGGATTTCGGGTTCAGCATCCAAAGCGCATATAATGTACCCGGTATCATCACCACAACCAAAACGGGCTTTGAAGTTATTTAACGTTACCTCTCCATCGGCATTTTGATCCCAAATGGCTATGTAAAAATTGCTTGCCTCTATGAAATTATCACTTTCAATGGGGAGCGTATTCCAGGATGCGGAACTTTCCACTCCGGTTGCCAGTAATGTGAGTTGTCCGGTTGTTCCGCTTAATGAATCGCCAGCCGATGGTATCCATTGAACTCCTGCTTCGTGAGCGCTGGAAGTATATAATGCCCATCCGATTTTGTCGCCGGCATTATCGTTGATTTGAATGGAAAAACTTCCGGCAAAAGCCCGGACGTCAAAATTCAGCCAGATTATAGGTTGACTTGGTGTAGGATTTATAACCACAGCAGGTTTCCCGGTGCTGGGATCAATGGTTGGAATGGGCGATGCAGCAACATCAATGACAAAAACAGCCGGATTATATACTGAACCATTTACCGGCACAATACCCGATTGTGTTTCTGCCGATGAGCCACACCGGATGATCCCTTTTTCAGCCGGAATAGGAGGCTTGTCGATAATTGTACCATCAGAATTCCAGTGAGCGCCACCTTCCCATCGCTGAGCGTATGGAATAATCTTAGATGCATCCTGCGGATAGCTTTGTGCCATCGCTGCCTGATGCAACAATAACAATGTCAGTAATCCCGTCAGCAGCACCACCAGCGCCGCCCGGGCTGTTCGGAAAATTTTGTAAAGTTTTTTCATGGGTTAGAATTTAAATTCATATAAATGCTTTTATTATATATAGTTCAGATGCTGCCCTGTGGTAAAGCATCGTCAATTTCAATAGTAATGTGGTACGGTAATCGGGATTTGTTGAGAAAACCATATGTTGCAGTCCATCTGCAGAACATATCTGAAACCTTGTGCCGTTGTAATCAGAATTATTCCTGAACGCCCTGTGAAAAATGAAAAATAATGAACCTGATTTTCATTGTTTCCAGTAAAAAAACAGCGTTGATGCGTTTCTGAGTCCCCCTTTTATCTTTCCTTTAAACAGCTATATAATTTAAGAAAATTTTCAATAGTTTGTGATTCTTTTTTTGAATATTTTTCCTGAATGTTTTAATTCTGAATTTTCTCTGAAAAATTAAAATGGGACAAGTTGAACAGATTTTATTTGTTCACTCCGGCCAATGATGGCAACCCTGGATAAAAGGTCAATGTGCAATTACAAAGGTTTGAAAAAGAGTATGTTTTGCTGAAGTGTGAAAGTTGATAAAGGTGAGAAATGAAAAAGCGTGCCCCGGAATTCCGGAACACGCTTTTTAACACATTTCATTGAGATAACTGTCTCTCGAACTTTGGATTTTCTATTTATTTTAAGAAATCCGTTATCGGTTTTTAGTTTATCTCATGAACTTATTTTTTATACAACACTTTCCCGTTATAAACAACTTCTCCCAAGGTAACCCGGTAGAAGTACATGGCGCTGACCACGGCGTCGGGTTTAAATTCTGCATTGTACAGTACGCCGCCTTCCACCGGTTGTTCGAAAATGGTTTTCACCTTGCGGCCGGTCATGTCGTAAAGGTCAATGCGTGCATTCGCCGTTTCGGGCGATACAAACTCGAACCGCAGCCTGTCGTTGAACGGGTTCGGGTAAACCTTCAGGCTGGCAAATTCGGCTACCAGTTGTATGGGTTCTTCGATTTCAGCCGATTTGGTTTTGGTTTTGTGGATTACGATAGAACCGCCACCCAAAACGGTTGTGGCATCGGCATTGTCGGAAACGCCTAACTGATTATCATAAATAATTACACCAGTATTGTTGTTCCATATTTTTATTCTGAATTTATCAGGTTTGCCATCAATAACGGTAATAATAAAACCATAATTACCTTTTCCATTAATGGTTCCTGATCCTTTAAACTGTGCCTTTTGAGCGGAAATGACTAACCATTCAAAATTGGTACTTTTAAAGTTAACGCTCGCAGCGTTAAACTGAAATTCAATATTACCCGTTGGTACTGTTATTCCTTTTTGATATTTTAACACAAAACCAAGATTGGCTTTTCCTGTCAATCTCGGATTAGCAATATATGCACCAGCAGGCGACATAATCCAACCTCCACCGGTTATAGATCCATCTAAAAGTTCGTAAATCTCTACATTGTTATAAACCTTATTGACAGTATTTCCACATAGATCTTTCAATTCAACATTAATAGAGTATATCCCTGCTTCTGAATAAACATGATGTGCATTTACCATTCCGTCTGTTTTGTTTTCAAAAATTGTGTTTGTGCCATCACCCCAATTAATTGTAATATCAACTGGGTTATTATAGGTAAAACTTACATTTAGCTGAATTGTTGTACCTATTTCCACAGGAGCAGTTGGATTTACTGATAAAGTATAAATTTGTAACTGACTTGGCTGAATAACATTAATTACAACAACTTCTGATTGTTCACTTTCGCATCCTGCTTCATCAAAAATTTTAACCCAGTAACTGCCTGACGTATTAATAACAATACTCTTTGTTGTTTCACCGGTTGACCATAAATATGTATTTCCTTCACTCGAAGTAAGTGTAACACTTCCTCCTGCACAGAAGGTGGTTGACCCGTCGGTAGTAATTGCAGGTTTTTCAGGCTCTTCTCCGATGTTTTCCCATTCACACAATGTTTGATTGAACTGGTAATCGTCCCAGCAGTTTACAG
>CAZHKI010000417.1:0-3723 GCA_964533365.1 uncultured Maribellus sp.
TGATGTCCTTTTTGCTTCCGGAGATGTTTTTGCACTGATTATCGCCGTATTGATTATTGCTTTTCTGTTCCGTCGTATTGCGATGCATATCAAACGTTTCAGTGGTGTTGAAATGAACCACAAGTCGCATGTGGATGCTAACATTGCCTTGTCGCTAATTCTGTTTCTGATGATTACCTTGTTGGGGATGAACACGTTTTACCTGGTTCATGCCACACTGGCCGGTCACGAAGTTACCGGGGTTTTTCCGATCAGCGCAGTACTTGCCGGGTGGTTTGGCGGTATAACCGTCGCTCAGGCCCATGTTTTACACGAAATAAACTGGTGGGGCCATATTCTCGGTATTTTCTTTTTTGCCAATTATCTTCCGTATTCCAAACACTTTCATGTGTTTATGTCGGTCCCCAATGTTTTTTTCAGCAACCTCAATCCGCTGGGAAAAATGGCTAATATGGAAAGTGTTACCAAAGAAGTAAAACTGATGCTCGATCCTGCTGCCGTCCCCGCCGAC
This sequence comes from uncultured Maribellus sp., assembly GCA_964533365.1. Lineage (GTDB taxonomy): Bacteria > Bacteroidota > Bacteroidia > Bacteroidales > Prolixibacteraceae > Draconibacterium. The sequence continues at coordinate 512 of CAZHKI010000417.1, forward strand.
GACGACCAGCCGGTGGAACGTTTTGGGGTACTCGACGTGGAAGATATTACCTGGAAAATTTATATGGACTCGCTGGCCTGCACGCAATGCGGGCGCTGCACATCGGTTTGTCCGGCCAACATCACAGGGAAGCTGCTTTCTCCTCGTAAAATTGTGATGAATGTGCGCGAACGGATGAAGGTAAAAGGGCCGCAACTGGTGAAGAATGGAAAAGACTGGAGCGACAGCAAAGCTTTGCTCGGTGATTACATTACCCCGGAGGAATTGTGGGCTTGCACCACCTGCAACGCCTGTGCACAGGAATGCCCGCTGAATATTAACCAGCCGGCCATTATTCTGTCCATGCGCCGCTATCTGGTTATGGAACAGTCGGCTGCTCCAGGCGAACTCAACCAGATTTTTTCCAATATCGAAAATAACGGTGCTCCTTGGCAGTTTTCGCAGGACGACCGGATGAACTGGGCCGAAGAAATTTACATGAACCAACCAGCCCATTAAAATCAGAATAAATGGAAACAACAAAAATAAAAGTGGAAGTGCCGGTTATGGCCGATTTATTTGCCCGGGGAGAAAAACCTGAGTACCTGTTTTGGGTGGGTAGTGCAGGTGCATTTGACGACCGCTACAAAAAAGTATCGCAGGCTTTCGTAAAAGTGCTGGCTTACCTTGGCGTCAGTTATGCTGTGCTGGGAACCGAAGAATCGTCGAGCGGCGACGTGGCACGCCGTGCCGGCAACGAAATGCTCTTTCAGATGCAGGCGCTGATGAACATCGAACTCCTGCAGGGATACGAGGTGAAAAAAATTATTACCTGCGACCCGCATGTGTACAACACTTTCAAAAATGAATACCCCGATTACGGGGCAACTTTCGAAGTTATTCACCACTCGCAGTTCCTTCAGAAAATGATAGAGGAAGGAAAACTGAATCCCGACCCAGCCGTTTTCAGCGGAAAAAAATTGACTTATCATGATCCGTGCTATCTGGGGCGCGCAAATGGAGAATACCTGGCGCCACGAAAAGTATTGAACAAAATTGCCGGCGGGATTACCGAAATGAAGCGGAATAAAAGTTTTGCTCTATGTTGCGGGGCTGGTGGCGGACAAATGTTCAAGGAAGCCGAGAAAGGAAGCAAAGAGGTGTTTCTCGAACGCACGGAAGATGCTTTGGCTACAGGTGCCGATATTGTGGCCACAGCCTGCCCGTATTGTATGGTGATGATGACCGACGGGCTGAAATACAAAAATAAAAATGAAGAAATAAAAAACTACGATCTGGCCGAACTGGTGGCTATTTCGCTGAATTTATAAAACGAAATCAAAGAAAAATTAATCGAATAACCATGGAAAAAGAAAAATTAGTAAAAGGTGGCGAGTTTATGGTGAAAGACCTCGAAGCCGCAAATATTTTTATACCGGAAGAATTTGATGAAGAACAGCGGATGATTGCCGATACCTGCCGCGATTTTCTGGATACCGAAGTGATGCCAAACCTCGAAAAAATTGACAAACAGGAAGAAGGTTTTGTGCGCGGTTTACTGAACAAAGCCGGCGAACTGGGATTGCTCGGAATTTCGACGCCCGAGGAACTCGAAGGTTTTGGTCAATCATTTGTTACGTCAATGCTGGCCAGCGAGGTAATGGGCTCGGCTTACTCGTTTGCCGTAACTTATTCGTGCCACACCGGTATCGGATCCATGCCCATCCTCTATTTTGGGAACGATGAACAAAAACAAAAATACATTCCGAAACTTTCCACGGGCGAGTGGGCAGGTGCTTACTGCCTTACCGAACCGGGCGCAGGTTCCGACGCCAACTCCGGAAAAACCAAGGCAACCCTTTCCGAAGACGGGAAACACTACATCCTGAACGGACAAAAAATGTGGATTACCAATACCGGTTTTGCTGATGTTTTCACTGTGTTTGCCAAAATCGACAACGACCGCGTGTTAAGCGCATTTATTGTGGAACGCACATTCCCGGGCATCAAATTCAACCCCGAGGAAAAGAAAATGGGGATTAAAGGTTCGTCCACCCGCCAGATTTTCTTCGAAAATACTCCGGTTCCTGTTGAGAATTTGTTGTGGGGACGCGGGAAAGGGTTCCGTATTGCGCTTGATATCCTGCACATGGGACGCATTAAACTGGGTGGCAACGTTATCGGCGCAGCCAAAAAAGCCATTGACCAGAGCGTAAATTACGCCAACGAACGCAAACAGTTCGGTTCGTTGATTTCTTCTTTTGGTTCAATTAAATACAAACTGGCCGAGCAGGTAATTAAAACGTTCACCAACGAATCGGCCGTGTACCGCGCCAGCCGCAATGTGGACGAATACATCGAAGCTTTTAAAGGCGAAAAATCAAAAGAAGAAGCCATTGTGGAAGCTTTCGAAGAATACGCCATCGAAGCAGCCATTTTGAAAGTATATGGTTCGGAGGCGCTCGATTATGTGGTTGACGAAGGTGTCCAGATTCACGGCGGAATGGGGTATTCTGCCGAAATGCCCATTGAACGCGGCTACCGCGACTCGCGCATCAACCGTATTTTCGAAGGGACCAACGAAATTAACCGGCTGGTTACCATCGACACGCTCAACAAACGCGGCGCAAAACACGATTACGATTTGTACGAAGAAGGCGAAGCCGTGCTGAACAGCTTGCCATCGCTCGAAGGGTGCAGTTGCTGCGTGGAAGGTTACTACGAAAATAAAAAAGAAGCCATTCGGAATTTCAAAAAAACAGGGTTGATGCTGATGAAAGCTGTTTCTGAGAAATTTGGCCGCGCCATGGGCAACGAACAGGAAATCCTGAATAACATTTCGAACATTGTAATGAGTGTTTATGTGGCTGAATCGACCCTGTTGAGGATTCAGAAAAAAGAGGAAATTCTTGGCGAAGATGTGGCGTTGTACAAAGACATCCTCGATGTGTTTGTTTACGATACAGCCGGACTGGTACGCAAGGAAGCTTTCGACGCCGTGAACTCGTTTGCCGAAGGCGAAGCTCTTGAACTCATGAGCAAAGGAATCCGGCATTTTACCTGCGTGAAAGGCGTGAATGTGAAAGATGCCCGCCGCCGCATTGCCGATAAACTCATCGAAGAAAACCGCTACTGTTTTTAATCAGCGGTATAATACTATGTAAATCGTTTTCAAAAAAAGAGGCTGTCTAAAAAGAAAATTTAGGCAGCCTTATTTTTTTGACCTTAGGCGG
>CAZHKI010000418.1:0-3714 GCA_964533365.1 uncultured Maribellus sp.
ACTCATGTAAAATAAAAGTTTAACCTGCTATTTACCACATAACAGGACCAAGGGAAAAGACTGAACGACAGGAAAAATATGAGGAGTTACCGGGTTTCCTGTCCCGGTATTTAAATCGTGCCCAGCTCAAAACCTGAAAAAAAGGTGAGGATGGAAGTGAAAAAGGCAGCCATACAGATAATGATAATTTCAGCTATGATTCAATAATTTACGATTAAAACGGGTGGAAAAGCCGAAAGTTCAGGTCATGATTTTCAAAATCAATTCAGGTTTTTGTGGTTTCCAACCCACCGGGTTGGTATGTTTATAGAAATGTTCATAATCAAGGAAGGTTCGCCCCGTGGCAGGAGGCGAAAAAATACCAGCAGGGAAGCCTCTCCCGGCAGCAGGACACGAAACCATGCAGCAGGGAGCCGTTTTTTTTTGCAGCAGGGAGCCAAAATTTATGGCAGACAGCCTTCATCAACTGCAGGATTTTTAGTTACAGGGAACGCGTTATAGAATTTAATTTGTTTGGTTTATTGAGAAAGGACGATATCTAGCCAGAAGTCGGTTAAATTCAAACGTATTTAGCTTTTCCCGCTTAACAAATAGTTAACCGTTTTATAATATTTTTTTTATTCTAAACACGAATCTTAAATACTAACGTGCTGTAACTTTGCGCCGTAAAAAATTATATCAATGGAAACCATTTACATTATCACAGTTGGAGTTTTGTTTTTGCTGGCCATATCCGATTTGTATGTCGGGGTGGCAAACGATGCAGTTAACTTCCTGAATTCGGCAATTGGTTCAAAAGCCGCTCCCCGCTGGCTGATTATGTTTATGGCTGGATTAGGTGTACTTATTGGTGCAGCATTTTCAAACGGGATGATGGAAGTTGCCCGGAAAGGGATATTTAATCCGGATATGTTTTTCTTCCCCGAAATTATGATTCTTTTCCTGGCGGTAATGATTACCGACGTGATAATGCTCGATGCGTTCAATACGCTGGGGTTACCCACATCGACCACTGTTTCGCTTGTTTTTGAATTGCTGGGGGCTTCGGTTGCAGTAGCTGTGATTAAAATCATTCAGAACGGGGGGTCGGTGGTACAGGAGCTCTCGCAATATATAAATTCAGAAAAAGCACTGGCCATCATTACCGGAATACTGGTTTCGATTATCATAGCTTTTACGGTGGGGGCAATAATTCAGTACATTACACGACTGCTGTTTTCGTTTAAATTTGAGGCCCCGATGAAATATTTTGGTTCTCTTTTCGGGGGCCTGGCCATAACCATTATTACCTATTTTATCCTTGTGAAAGGAATCAGTGATTCGTCTTTTGCTGACATCCAAACCTCCGCCGGAATTACATTAAGTGAGTGGGTCAGTGAAAACACTTCCCTTGTTTTGCTTTTCAGTCTGGTTGGCTGGTCGGTAATCATTCAGTTGCTGCGATGGATTTTCAGGATAAACATATTGAAAATAGTTGTTCTGGCAGGAACATTTGCCCTGGCCATGTCGTTTGCCGGGAATGACCTCGTCAATTTTATCGGGGTCCCGGTAGCCGGATTTATTTCGTTTAAAACATGGATTGCCTCTGGTCCAGCTTCACCCGAAACTTTTTCAATGGGAATGCTGGCACAGGAAGTTGATACTCCCGGATATATGCTTGTGCTGGCGGGATTAGTCATGGTGGCGACACTCATTTTTTCGAAAAAGGCAAGGGTGGTAACCGCTACTGAAATTAACCTGGCCAGACAGTCGGAAGGCGCTGAAAAATTTCAATCATCGGGAGTGGCAAGGATTGTGGTAAAATCGGTATCGAGGCTAAATAAAAAAATTAAACGCGTTTTACCTGCACCCGTGCTGAATTTTATTAACAACCGGTTTACACAGGTTGAACTTGCCGACAAAAACGATCCCGACCCGCCATCGTTCGATATGCTGAGGGCTTCGGTGAACCTGGTAATTTCGAGTGCGCTGATTGCATTTGGAACCTCTTTGAAACTGCCATTGTCGACCACATTTGTGACTTTTATGGTGGCTATGGGAACCTCACTCTCCGACAGGGCGTGGGATCGCGACAGCGCAGTTTTCCGCGTTTCGGGTGTAATTACTGTTATTGGTGGATGGTTTTTTACTGCCCTCATTGCCTTTTCGGGCGCTGCAATTATTGCCTCACTCATCTCCCTGGGCGGTAATGTGATGATTTTTGTTTTTATGGCAATTGCAGTTTTTATCGTGGTAAGAACTCACCTGATATTAAAAAAACGTTCTGAAAAAACAGCAACAGAACAGGAAGACCTGATTCATGCGACCGACCCGTCGGAAGTGATTGTTTCGAAAAGCATGAAGCAGATGAGCAAAGCGATAGTTTCATCAGCCAGTATTGTTGAAATGGCGATTGAAGGATTTAAAAACGAAGACAATAACCTGCTGAAACAGGCTGAAAAAACAAGCACTGATTTTCTGCGTCGTGCAAAACGAAATAAAGAAAAGGGATTTTCCACCGTGCAGGCTTTCACAGGTGGATTAGTCGATCAGGGACACTTTTACCTGCAGGTGATGATGTATAAAAACGACATGGCCAATGCCTGTCATTTTATGCTTGAATCCATTCTTATCCATACTGGAAATAACCACAAGCCATTTATTGCAGAACAAAACGCTGAATTACAAAAATTAACCGCCCAGACGGATGTATTCTTTAAAAATGCCCTTGTCATCGTAAAAGAAGGAACTTTTGGCAATATTGACCAGATCATTACAGAACGCGACAGCATTCTCGACAGCCTAGCAAAAATGGAAAAAAACCAGATAAAACGCATTAAAAACCAAGAGGTGAATTCGCGCAACTCCGTATTATTTTTCAAAATTATTGCTGAATTAAAATTACTGATACTGCACACCGTAAACATGCTAAAATCGGAATATGACCTGATAAACAGCATTCCGAAAAATTAGCGGGAAACAAAAACAGGCGAACCAATTGCAGCAGAATATGATTTTTTTTTGCAATTTTAAATAGTCTATAATCAACCGGAATGAACATCTTTTTTCAAACAGGTAAAAATACCTGAATTGGTTGATTTGTATATCTGCAATCCGAAAATCAGAAATTATTTTCAGGGTTTTATTTTCGCAAACAGGCCCAGCAATTTGCTATTCAAAATATTTCTGATTTCCGGTTCATTTTCGCCAATGGGTTTTACCGGGATGAGGTTCATCACATCAGCAGGCGCCAACCCGGAATGATAATACAGCTTAATTGCCCGTTTCAGTGTTGATTGAATGGTTTTTTGAGCTTCTTCTGAAGTCAGTCCTGTTTCGAGGGCAATATTTTCAATTTCCTGCCACTGAAACCAGAAATAGGTGGGCAGCATCCCCGAAATAAGTGCGTAGCCTTCCAGTTTTGCCTCATCGGTTTCGAAAGTTTTGCCCAGCTTTTTCATGAGTTTCATAAATTGTTTTTTCTCCTTTTCCCCGAATCCGTCTGCAAAAACCACAGGATTGTATCCTTTATTAATGAATGAAGTGGCGTTTGGAATCATTCGCGCCAGGTTTTTTACAGGTAAAACAGCAGCCATTTTTTCGAGCGTAATTTTGGGCGCCAGCGAAATGATTGTTGTATTTTCATTTACCCTGTCTTTTATGGCCTGCAAGGTTTCCATCACCACCGGCGGATGCACGGCAACAAACACGACCTGCTGACCAGCGACTTCATCG
>CAZHKI010000419.1:0-3675 GCA_964533365.1 uncultured Maribellus sp.
GGGCTGGTTGCCGTGCGCATAATTTCCCATGCCTGAAATTTGCATTTCGCGTATTTCGTGAATCGGGAAACCATAGTACGAATCGTCGAAAATGGGCGGTACCACAAACACGGAGTCGAGCATTCCAACAAAATTATCATCACCACCCATCAGTTGTTTCAGCCCTTCAATATCCTGAAAAACGCTCCAGCTGTAGTGCCAGCTGTTTCCTTCGGTAAACGCGTCGCCCCATTTGTACGGACTGAACGGCGACTGAAAAGTGCCATCTTCGTTTTTACCCCGCATCAGTTTCGATTCGGAGTCGAACACATTCCGGTAGTTTTGCGCGCGGGTTTTAAACCTGTCAATTTCTTCCTGCGGACGACCCAGTGCCTGCGCCAGTTTCCAGATACAAAAATCGGCGTACGCATATTCCAGCGTGCGGGCAGTGTTTTCGCGAATGCCCACATTGTATGGAATATAACCGAGTTTGTTGTAATAATCGGCACCCAAACGGCCCACCGAAGTAACATCTTCATTCCAGCTTTCGGTGTTTTTCAGAATGGCCTGGTACAAAGTTTCAATATCATATCCGCGGATTCCTTTCAGGTACGAGTCGGCGATTAAAGATGCAGAGTTGGAGCCAATCATGCAGCCACGGTGACCCGGACTGGCCCACTCCGGAAGCCAGCCACTTTCTTTGTAGGTATTGGCAAGACCTTCCATAATCTGTGCGTTTAACTCTGGATACATCAGCGTAAAAAACGGGAACACCGCGCGGAAAGTATCCCAGAAACCATTGTCGGTAAACAGGTAGCCGGGCAAAACTTCACCGTTGTACGGACTGTAATGCACCACTTCATTTTTGTCGTTTAGCTCAAAAAATTTGCGCGGGAAAAGCAAAACGCGATACAAACTCGAATAGAAAGTGCGCTGCTGTTCGTCGGTTCCGCCTTCGATTCTGATTTTTGAAAGTTCTTTTTCCCAGATGGCTTCACCTTCGGCACAAACTTCATCAAATTTTTTGTCACCAATTTCACGCGAAAGGTTGAGTTGTGCCTGTTCGGGACTGATAAACGACGAAGCCACTTTTACATGCACTTTTTCACCTTTTTTTGTTTTAAAGCCGATGACAGCGCCGGTGTGGAAACCGGTTGTTTCTTTTGCATCGCCCAGTTTTTCTTCCTGCCAGGTTTTGGTGATTTCGAAATCTTTGTCGAAAACCGCCACAAAATAATTTTTGAAATTGGCCGGAACACCGCCGTGGTTGTTCTGGCAGTAGCCGACAATCTTGCGTTCTTCGGGAATAATTGTCACCGATGAACCGCCATTGAAGGCATCCAGCAACAGGTAAGAACTGTCGCTTTCGGGAAAAGTAAACCTGAAAATAGCGGCCCGTTCTGTTGGAGTCACTTCGGCAGTAACATCGTAGTCGGCCAGATAAACGCTGTAATAGTGCGGTCTGGCGGTTTCTGCTTTGTGCGAAAACCAGGAAGCGCGTTCGTCTTCATTGATTTTCAACTGGCCGGTAACCGGCATAAAAGAAAATGCTGCGTAGTCGTTTATCCACGGACTGGGCTGATGGGTTTGTTTGATACCGCGAATTTTTTTGTCGTCGTACATGTAGCCCCAGCCGTTGCCCATTTTGCCGGTTTGCGGTGTCCAGAAATTCATCCCCCAAGGACGTGCAATAGCCGGGTAGGTATTTCCATTCGATAACGAAAAATCGGAATCGGTCCCCATCAACGGGTTGACGAGGTCGGTTAATTTTCCGGTTGATTCTATTGTTGGTTGCTGTGTTTTTGTTTGACAACCAAAAAGAAGTAATAATGTAAAAATGAATAAGATTTTCATAAATAATTTCTTTTAAATGAGCCTTTTAAATACATGTTTTGTAAAAAAAAAACAAATTTAAGAATATAAAACAAAAAGAGCACTTGTCATCATGGCAAAAACATGGTTATTGGAGGAAGTGACAAATAACAGCTAAAGCTTAATAATGTTTTACAAAAAATATGATATAGGATTTTAATTGCTAAGATATGGACCGTGAATATCGGTCACTTTAAAGTTTTCTACCGAATCATCGAGGATACAAATCATATAACTGTCTCCGCCCGGATTAACCCGAATAACGATATGGCCTTGTCTGCTTTTCATTTGGTCGGTTCGTCGGCCAAGCACTTTTTGTGTGGCTTCCATGAGATTGGTTGCGAAAATATCGCGTTCGCCCGGATATACCGATTGATCCAGCATACGCTGTAAACCCCGGTGATCGGGCTGACTGGCAGACCAAAGTTGCATAATAATAACCCTGGGACGTACAGCTTTGAGAAACGCTTCACCCATGGCATCATGATAGGCATGGTGGTTCGCTTCGCACACCTCAACCGGTCCGGTAACCAAGCCCACAGGAGTTTCAATATCCCGCCATGTACCCGTAGCATTGGAGTTAACAATATCTCCACCATTGAAATAATCAAACTTCCCATAGGATATGCGAATAGCCGCACTACATTGGTTTTCGGCGGGAAATTCTTCTGCAGCAATAGTTTCCACAGGAGGAAAGTGGTTGTGGACCTTATTGAGTACACCTGTCCATACCTGTCCGTTGGCAGCCAGGTTCCTGATTTCGAATTCAGGATACTTGCCGGCCTGCCGAAGAAGCGTGAACTGCCTGTTGGAGCCAACCTCAAACTGCTCGGCAGTTGCACCGTTGGTAACATGCCAATTGACAAAACGGATGTAGTTTTGCATGTTTTTATTATCAGTTAGCGGAGCCGGCCAGTTGTAATCGGGCCAATTGCGGTCAATAATTTTTCGGAACGGGATTTTGTCGCCTACTTCAGTAATTCCGGTGAGTACATAGTTTCCCTTATTGGATTTTTCCCGACCGAGTTGCACATCTCCCATATGGTCATTGTGAAAATGTGTCAGGAAAATATAATCTAATTCTTTCTCTGGCAACGGACGCATCATGTGGCTGATGTAACGAGTAATCCAATCTCCTGAACTTTTGCTGTCATCGGGCCGGGCATCAGTTACCCGTGGCGAAGGACCGATTTCGCCTGCATCGATCATCATGGTAGTTCCGTCGGGCAGGATGGCAAACACACATTCTCCCCTCCCGGCATTAATGTGATGAATTTCCATGTAACCCTCGGACCACGCCGGATAGGTGTCACCTAGTTTAACCTGCGCAAATACTGCAGTTTGGGAACAAACCGCCAGCATAAATAATAACTTTCTTATTATCATATCTGTAAAATTTGATTTGGTTAATTGCTGTCGTATGGTCCATACATTCCCTTTATGGTATAACTTTCCGAAGAATCATCCAAAATATATATGTTATAATTGTTTCCTCCCGGTTTTACCCTGATGACAATATGTCCCTGCGTACTTTTTAGCTGACTGACTAATTTTTCACCCAAAACTGTTCTATTGACGTCAAAAAGATGGGTAGTAAAAACATCTCTTTCGCCGGCATAGATGTAATGTGAGAGCATATTCCGGAGCGCTGCAGCGTCAGGGTGGCTAAGGGCAAATCCCTGAACTACAAACACCCGGGGCTGCACCGCCTGAATGAACCCTTTCCCCATCGCATCCTTTGCGTGATGGTTTGCTTCGCATACATCAACTGGTCCGGTAACCAGCCCCACTGGCGTTTCAATGTCCTTCCATGTACCGGGGGAA
>CAZHKI010000420.1:0-3665 GCA_964533365.1 uncultured Maribellus sp.
CAAAACAATTAAAAGTATATTTTGAAAAAGTTTTGCCTGAATTCGATAAAGATCGGGTTTATGTTTCTGATATCAAGAAAGTGCTTCATTGGTATAATCTGCTTCATGAAAAAGAGATGCTCGATTTTACAGAAACTGAAGAACTCAAAACAGAAGAAAATCCAGTGGCTGAATCAGAATAACCGGTAATTGCCGAATGATTTTGAGCGGTTGAAGAATTCATTCTTCTGTAATAAAATTTCGAAAAGCTTGACAGTGGCCAAAGCATCGCCTGCAGCGCGGTGCCGGCCATTAATTTCAATTCCCAGTTCAGCGCAAAGTTTTCCGAGTGAATACGATGGATGACCGGGAAGAAGTTTACGGGCAAGTTTTACAGTACATAATGTTTTGCAATTGTAATCATACCCCAACCGTTCAAATTCTTGTTTGACGAATTTGTAGTCAAATTGAACATTGTGGGCAACAAAAATTCGGCCGGCAGTCATTTCCACTATCTTTTTGGCAATCTCATAAAATTTGGGGGCATGTTCAACCATTTTGTTGTTTATGCCTGTCAGGTTGGTAATAAATAGCGGGATGTCCATTTCCGGATGGATCAGTGAAGAAAAAGAACCGGTAATTTCAAAACCATTATGCTGGTAAATGGCAATTTCGGTGATTTTTCCGTTTTTATAACTGTTTCCGGTGGTTTCAATATCAATTATTGCGTACAAAATGTTAAATATTTGATCAACTTATTGCTGAATTATATAAATTTGTTAAAAATTTTGAATGCCAAAATTAAACGATTCAAAAAAATATTGTTTTTGTTTGTTCAAAATTAATTTATAAATTGCTGTCAACTATAAAATGATTACTGTCAAGAATAAAAATGAATATTAAATTGAAGATTATGAAAAAATTTACACTTTTCTTTTTAGCGCTATTTGTTCTGGCGATGACCTCTTTCGCCCAGAATGCTGAAAAAAAATGGGCTATTGGCTTAGGCCCCGGTATTTATTACAATCTGGAAACTGAAGGGACGGGTTTCCTGGGAGAATTGTATTTGAGCCGTTATTTGAGCCCTTCATTCGATCTTATGTTGAAAACTGATGTTGGCCTTAACGGAGGCGAAGCTGATTTTGTTAATCCTGCGCTGGATTTAAGATTTAAATTTTACAATGGTAAGATTCTTTCTGAAACCAGTGCTGTTCAACCGTATTTATTTGCCGGGCCAAGTTATCTTTTCGACAATCAGGAAGATGGAATCAATTTTAACGCCGGTATTGGTTCAAAATTTCCTATCAGCCCTAATACTTCATTATACCTCGAAGCAGGTTATATTAAAGGGATTGATGGAATTCGTCATATCAATAATGTTGGGACTACCGTTAATGATGACCTGATTAAAGTTAATGGAATCATTGAATTTGCTTTTGGTGCAGCCAAAGATTCTGACGGCGATGGAGTACCGGACAAAAAAGACAAATGTCCTGATACACCTCCGGGAGTAAAAGTTGATGCAAATGGCTGTCCGCTTGACCGTGACGGTGACGGTATTCCGGATTATAAAGACGACTGCCCGGACGAAGCTGGTGATCCAAAGTTCAACGGTTGTCCCGACCGCGATGGTGACGGTATACCTGACAAAGATGACGAATGCCCCGATGTACCTGGTTTAGCTAAATTCAAAGGTTGCCCGGATACTGACGAAGACGGAGTTCCGGATCACAAAGACAAATGCCCGGATACTCCAAAAGGTTGCCCGGTTGATGCCGACGGTTGCCCACTTGATTCTGACGGTGATGGTGTAATTGATTGTCAGGACAAATGTCCAACCGTTGCTGGACCTGCTTCCAATGATGGTTGCCCCGATTGGGCTGAACTGGAAATTCCAACAATTTATTTCGATTTCGATAAAGCTGTTCTTAAAGAAGAAGCAAAAGCAGAACTCGATAAACTGGTTTCAACATTGAACTCAGCCAAAGAATACAACATTGTAATTGGTGGTCATACTTGCAATATTGGTACCGATAATTACAACATGGGCCTTTCTGAAAAACGTGCTCAGGCTGTTGTGAAATACCTGCTTTCTAAAGGTGTTAACAACGCTTACGTTGGTTCAAACAATTACGGTGAAACTAAACCTGCTGTTGAAAACAAAGGTGCCACCAGAAAATTGAACCGTAGGGCTGAATTTGAAGTTGCAAAAGTGAGAAAATAATTTTCTTCAATCAATATAAAAAGCTCTGCCACATGGCAGGGCTTTTTTTTTACCTCAAACCAGAGATTTTAAATAGAAATGGTTCAGTGAATAAAAAGAAACAGTAATCACCTGAATGATTGAGGTCGCATGAATTTATTTGACATCTTTGTACATATTGAATTGCCAAAATTAATCATTCATGAAAAGATTGCTGCTTGTAATTTTGTCACTGTCCTGTTCGTATCTGTTAAAAGCACAGTATTTTCAAACAGGGCAGGATCCTGCATCCATCCGATGGCAACAAATCAATACCGAAAACTTTCAGTTGATTTATCCTGAATATTTTGACTCACAGGCTATGAAACTGGCCCAAGTTTTAGAGAAAGTATATAATTATGGTGGTTTTTCTTTGAATCATCAACCCAAAAAAATATCAGTAATACTGCATACACAAACGGTTAAATCGAATGGTTTGGTAGCCTGGGCGCCCAAACGCTCTGAATTTTACACGACGCCCCATCAGGGCATTTACCCTCAAGACTGGCTGGAACAACTGGCATTGCACGAATTCAGGCATGTGGTCCAGATTGACAAAATGAACAGCGAAATTCCAATACTCATTAAACTGATTTTAGGTGAACAAGGGACAGCCCTGATTTTTGGTGCATATCTTCCGTGGTGGTTTATTGAAGGCGATGCTGTGGTAACCGAGACAGCTTTAAGTAATTATGGCCGCGGCCGGCTTCCCTCGTTTTTGATGGAACATCGTACCCAATTGGTCGAAAAAGGCGTGTATTCTTATGATAAAGCTTACAATCGTTCATATAAAGATTTTGTACCCAATCATTATCAGATGGGCTATTTTCTGGTGGGTGAGTCGCGTGCCCGGTATGGAAGCGGAATCTGGGATTCGGTGATAACCCGGGTGGGGAAAAAACCATTTTCGGTGACCCCGTTTAATTCGGCGTTGAAGCGGACAACCGGATTTAGCAAAGTGGGATTGTACCATTCCGTTTTCGACAGCCTTCAAAAGGTTTGGAAGGAGAACGATAAAAATTTTCATTCAGCCCCTTATCAGATAAAATCATTACAAAATAAAAGATACACCAGTTATACCCATAATCATTGGTTAAATGATTCAACCCTGGTTTCTTACAAAACCTCGTTTAACGAGATTCCTTCTTTTGTCAGTATCAGTAAATCAGGAAAAGAAAAAAAGCTATTTTTCCCTGGAACAATTTTCGATGAATCAATTAACTATCGTGGCGAATGGATTGTCTGGTCGGAACACATACCTAATGCTCGCTGGGCCCACAGCGGAAAATCACTGATTCGCATCTGGGATATTGTTACAAAAGAATTGATTGAAATCAAACCGGAATATAAGTGTTTTAGCCCTTCGTTATCGCCTGATAAAATGCAGGTAGCCGTTGTTGAATCTGATTTCTCCAATAATTTTTATTTGTCATTGTATTCGGTG
>CAZHKI010000421.1:0-3646 GCA_964533365.1 uncultured Maribellus sp.
CACATTCGTATGTGGCATCTTTGGGCACTTCTGCAAATACTGGTGCCGTTACATCTCCCGTCACGGTAAACGTGGCATCACAATACCCTGGGTCGGCACATTCGTCATCAACTGAAAAACGAATGGTTACTGCGTCACCGCATTTATTGGGATAGGTCGTTCCGTCCCAATCATTAAGCACAGTAAGTGAAGTTTCTCCCTGAGTGGCTACTGCTTTTGCCAGCCAGGCATTAAAAGCATCTTGAATTTCCTGCTCAGTTTTGTAGGCATCCAGCGTTTCATTGGGAGGGCATGTCAAAATAATTTCATCGGGCTGAGTGATCGTCGTATAACATTCACCATCCAATCCAGTATTCACATCAACAACAACAACAGTGTAATCACCGGCAATCAATCCTTCAACAGTAATACCGGTTCCAATTGGTGTAATAAAATCCGGATCTTTATACCAGGTATAAGTATAAGTACCCGAACCTGAAGCTGCTTCAACTGTTGCCGAGCCGTCGTCGCCTCCAAAACAGGTTACAGGTACAGGTGTAATAAGACAAGTGGGATTAGTAGCCGGCCACTCGATATACTGTGAACAGGTTGTCGTGCATCCTTTGGAATCGGTTACCGTCACCACATAATTTCCTGCTGCCAGATTACTGATATCTTCGGATGAACTGGTAAACCCATCAGGACCTGTCCAATAAAATGAGTATCCCGGTGTTCCGTCGGATACACTAAGGTTTATTGAACCATCGTTGCTCATGTAGCCACTTAGGTTCTGAAAACCCGTTATTTCGCAAACCGGATTTGGATTAATGGTTGCTGTAACCATGGCAACATCGCTGACACAGCCAATCTCATTGGTGGCTGTTACCCAGAAGTTGGTGGTTGCATTCACACTAACGGTGTAACACGAATTGGTGGCACCAGAAATCGGGGCATTGTTGTTTTCATCAACATAAGCAGAATACCATTGATAATCCAGGTTCAGCTCGTCGCTGAAAGCACATAACTGCATTTCAACTGCAGCACCGGTGGGATCTGCACATTCATTATCCCCATTCACTGTAATTTCAGGAATGGTTGAAAATGCACCGCCAACAAAGTCATCAAGCGAGGCATCCAGGGATTGTGACGACCGGGTTTCGAGCATAAAACTCCCAAAGCACAAACTTGGTATTTCCCCATTAATGGAAGCCAGGTCGATATACCCTTCATAAAAAGCATTGGGAGCATAATTTACTGAAGGATAACCCCATCCGGAAGGAACTGGCATAGCTGCTGCATTATTTTGTGCTGCTGCTGCGTCAGCATTAGAAATCGTTGCAAAGTTCCAACTAGAAATATTACCTTTATTATCGTAGTTGTAACTTTCAATCTGATATACTTCCACAGTGGCCAAATTTCCCCCATTGGTGAAGTTGGCCAATATCAGTACGTCGCCCAAAACGGGGAGAGGATAAAACGAACCGTCGGGTACCGGAGCAGTTCCCTCGTGAAAAAACCAGAACCCAATCTGGGCATCACCATTGGTGGTAATTCTGTCACCGGCAAAATAGAGCTTTGTTCCAACCAGAACTGCTGCGCCGTTGGCAATGTTGTTTTTGTTCTTTACCTGACCCCAGGCCCAGGATTTAACCGCAAAATTTTCGTCGGCAGCGCCAGTGGTAAACTGGTCGTCCACACCGACATAAGCGTCTGGTACATGGATGAATGTCGGCAAACTGGCCACCATTGTCCAGTCCCCCGGATCACCATCAATTACAGGTTCCTGCGCATTTGCACTCCGCCTGCCAAATAGCAGAAATAGAAGTGCAAAAAATAAAAAAGCAGAATACCTTTTGAAAAGTCTAAAGTAATCTTTCTTCATAACCATTTGATTTTAATGTTTATATAAAGCTTTAATTCTATTTATTGCCTTATTAACCATCAAAATCATCTTCTGAAAAATCCTTCTACAAGGAACTTCCATGTACTTCAAATATTCCTGATTGGCGAGCGGGTAAAATCGAAGGGGAGTAGGAACTTTACCCGCATCATTTTTTCAACTATACAATTTAAAACTATTGCTAAAGAATTTCAATCCGTGAATTTCCTCAAAAAATTAAAAAAATATTTTTTTGTTACATGATAAGATAAAGCACTGAATTAATGATATTTAACAAAATATGTCCAATAAAAAAACACAACAAGTAAAAAAGAAGTAAGTATTTTTACTGAAAAACAGAGAATAATTTTATTTCAAAGAATTTATCAATTCGCTCAATAGCTGCAAGAATCGACAGCATAAGTTCACAAAACGAGAACAAATTGATTTTCCACTTAAGCTTGTGAAAGGATTCCCCAAAAAGCAGGAAGAGGCGGGCTTCAATAAGCCTCGCCTCTTCCATTGGCTAAGATAGATAGATTACTGTACCCCAAATCTATATTTTCCAAAAGATTTCAAATTTTGAAACGGTTCTGAAATTGATGTAAATCTCAGAACCGTTTTCTGCACATTACTTTTTATAAACAATTTTACCATTCTGAGTATTCCCGTCGAGCGTGAGCCGGTACAGTAAAATTCCGGAGACTTCGGTTGACGGTTTGTATTCAATGCGGTTCAAAACTCCATATTTAACCCGCTGATCAATCAGGGTGATTACTTTCTCGCCGGTCATGTTGAAAATTTCGAGCCTTGCATGTGTATCAACATTCGAAACAAATTCGAAGAATACTTTTTCGCTGAACGGGTTTGGATAAGCCTTCAGGCTGCTGGCGCCCAGCATCGACGACAAATATCCGCCGTTAAACGAAGTTTCAACGCAAACCGGTTTATTTTCCATATAGCCCATGAATACGCGGCATTCGTCGAATACATTGTTTATCATATCAGCAGCGCCGGCAATGGCTGTCAGTTGTGCGTCGGAGTAGGTACCCCAACCACCAAGTGCCTGATTGGCCAGTTCGAACAAACCATCGACATTGGCCGGAAGCATAATGGCATGGATCATATCGATAACCGACTGATCGATTTTGCAATACCAGTAAGGATTGATCACTTCGGTAAGGTAACCTTCCAGGTTGTAGATGCATTCCTGCAACAACGGAATTTCGGATCCGCAACCACCATCGGGTGCTGCAGTAACAATCCATCCCTGATCCAGTTCCACAGCGCCAAGCGGAGTTCCAATTCCAAGGTTCAGCCCCAATACAAGGGTTTGGGCCAGCAATTTATTGCTGATTCTCCCCTGTTTGGTGAGCAGGCTGTAATTACAGATGGAAATATCACCTGCCGGAAGTATTCCAATTCCACTTCCGCCTGGTAACCGGTCAACCACGCAATTGGCCTGGCCGGCAGCAACAGTAACCGAATGGCCTGCTTTCCCGATTACAAGGGCACCGCCCCAGTTGCTTACAGAATGTTCAATCAGTTCAACCGTAGTATATCCTCCGGTTTCTCCATCACACGAAGTTCCATTGTAATTTCCAAAATAACCCTGAGTATAAGTGCAGATGGTTTCTCCAGGACATTCGATGGTAATGATTTGTTCACAGGTTGAGGTATTACCTGCGCAGTCAATAGCTGTCCAGGTCCGCGTAATAATTGTTAAAGCCGGATCTCCAACCGCCACATCTTCGAAACTTAATCCAGGATTTGGATCACAATTATCTG
>CAZHKI010000422.1:0-3631 GCA_964533365.1 uncultured Maribellus sp.
CTGAACATCCGTATTGCAACACCGCCCTGGGACCGTGCCAACAACGGATTTAAAAAAGTAAACCCGGGGATTTGTTCTTCTTATATTTTCTCCCGCAAACCGGGTGATAAAGTGACCATCTCAGGTCCTTACGGCGAATTTTTCCTGAAAAATAACAACAATGAAATGATGTTTATCGGTGGTGGCGCCGGTATGGCCCCCATGCGGTCGCACCTGTTCCACCTGTTCCACACCGTGAAGGAGACAAAGAAAAAAGTGACTTTCTGGTACGGGGCACGTTCGTGGAAAGAAGTTTTCTATTACGAACAGTTCCGCGAAATTGAAAAAAACTTCCCGAATTTCAGTTTCAACCTGGCGCTCTCCGAACCACTTCCCGAAGATAAATGGGAAGGTCCGGTAGGTTTTATCCACCAGGTAATTTACGACAACTACCTCAGCAAACACGAAGAACCGGAAGAAATCGACTACTATCTGTGCGGCCCGCCCATGATGAACAGCGCCGTTCAGAAAATGCTGTACAACCTCGGTGTCCCCGATGAAAATGTACTGTACGACGACTTTGGAAGTTAATTTTTATCGACATACAGAAAAAGCCATTCTTTACCGGAATGGCTTTTTTATTAAATTCCTTTGGCATGAATGCTTCTGGCTTATTTTTTACTATTTTCGTTTTTATTCCTAATCCAGAATGAAAATCGTATTACCACTTCTTTCAGCATTGATATTTCTTTTTTCGGCCCCGTTAAGCTCACAGGAACTAACAGAGCTAAAACACAATATAAAAACAGCAGAAGAAAAGAACGACACGCTTTTGCTGACCAAAGCATGGTACCAGCTTGGCAAGTACTACGATAACCTTCAGCAAATGGACGAAAGCAACCAGGCTTTGCGAACGGCAATGTCCCTGTCAAAAAAAAATAATAATTACCAGTCATTGTCGTCGGTTGCCAACTACCTGGCCTCCAATTTCAGTATTACCGGAGAGAGCGATTCGGCCATCATATATTACAACCTGGCCATCGACGCCTGTATAAAAAGCGCCGACAGTCTGAAGCTATCCGGGGTATTAATCAATTTAGGCGACGAATATGCTTCAACCGGAAATTATGTAACCGCTGCCAGGCATTCGCTGATGGCCATTCGAATAAAAGAAACATTGAAAGATTCAGCCAACCTGGCCTATTTTTATCAGAAAGTTGGCGAAATTTATAAACTGGCCGGGGAAAATGATAAATGGGAAGAATACGTTCATAAAGCATATCGTCTGATATCCAACGAAAAATACACATCAATTAAAGCAGTTGCCGGCATCTACAACGACCTCGGCGGAATTGCCGAAACCCAGGGGAACTATAGCCAGGCTTTATTATATTACGACACATTGGTTTCCATTGGCAAAAAAAACAGATACCACAATGCGGTTGGGGTTGCCCTGAGCAACAGCGCCACCATTTATAAGTTACAGGGAAATGTTCAAAAAGCGCTTGAAACAGCCATTGAAGCCCGGAAATTCAGAAAACAAACACCGTATCAGCAAATTTACGACAGTAACCTCCTGGCCGAACTTTATCTTGAAAATGGCAACCATGCAGAAAGCCTGAAGTATGCCAGTGAAGCCGCAGGAAACGAAAACATCGGAAACTATCCCGAAGAAAAGGTAAGATCATACAAAATCCTTTATCAGGCTGAAAAACAAAACCATAATTACGGGCAGGCACTCAACTGGCTTGAAAAGTACAAACAATTGGCTGATTCAATCCGCGACAAAGAAATCCGCACCCAAATTGTGGATTTGGAAGTGGCTTACCAAACCGAAAAAAAAGAACAGCAAATTGAACTGCTGACCACCGAAAACGAACTGAAAAACCAGCGGCTCAGGATCGGGATAATTTTGCTGGCTGTTCTTATTGTCATTATTGTGATGATTTTATATATCCTGCAAATACGGAGAAAACAAGCCCGGCTGATTCAAAACGATTTACAGCAGCAGGTACTCCGTTCGCAGATGAACCCGCATTTTATTTTTAACGTGCTGGGATCGATTCAAAATTTTTTACAGGGAAACGATAACATTAAAGCGGCAAAATACCTGGCACAGTTTGCTTCGCTTACCCGTGCAACCCTCGAATATTCTTCCAGCGAATCCATTTCACTAACCAACGAAATCACAATGCTGACCAGTTATATGGAACTGGAAAAAATGCGAAACCCGGGGAAATTCGACTTTAAGGTTATGACAGAAGACCTCCCCGAACCCGACTTTATCAACATTCCTCCTATGATGATCCAGCCATTTATTGAGAATGCCATCAAACACGGATTTTCAGATATACATTACCCGGGAGTCCTCACAATTACCATCACCGATAAAAAGCAGTGGATTAATTTTGTCATAGAAGACAACGGAAGAGGAATGGAAACCGGCAAAACAAGCGGACACCGCCCAATGGCGATGGAAATTTTTGAAAAACGAAGGAAACTCATTCAGCAAAAACACAAAAAAGAGTTTACATTTGAAAAAACAAACCTGAAAGACACCGACCCGGCAAAATCGGGGGTAAAAATCAGCATTCACGTTCCAGTTTTTGATTATGATTAAAGCAGTTGTTATCGACGATGAGCCTGCGATGCAGGACGTAAATTGCAGGCTTTTGAACGAATACTTCCCCGAAATATATTTGGCGGGAGTTGCCAACTCGGTTGAAACAGGGGTACAACTGATAAAAAAAGAAAATCCGCAACTGGTTTTACTGGATGTGGAATTAGGCAGTGGAAACGGTTTCCAGGTTCTGCAACAACTGAAACCGTATTCCTTTCAGATAATTTTCATAACCGGGTTCGATTCGTATGCTTTGAAAGCCATTAAATTCAGTGCCCTCGATTATATTCTGAAACCGGTAAACGAAACCGAATTCCGACAGGCAGTGCAACAAGCCATCGGCGAAATTAACAAGGATCAGAACCAGCAATTACAAACCGGCGTTTTGTTCGAATCGTTGCAAAAAGAAAACCAGGGGAAAAAACTGGTATTGAAAACCATCGATTCACTGCATATTGTTGACGCCAGCGACATCCTGTACTGCCGCAGCGACAACAGCTACACCACCTTTCACCTTGCGGGCGACGAAAAAATTATGGTCTCGAAAAGTATCCGCGAATACGAAGAGCTGCTTTCGGCTTATGGCTTTTTCAGGCCGCACCAGTCGTTTCTGGTCAACCTGAACCATGTAAAAAAGATTGATAAATCCGACGGAGGTTTTATCATCATGAAAAACAAAAAAGAAATCCCAGTTTCATTACGACAAAAAAAGAAACTGATACAGATGCTCGAAAATCTTTGAACCACACAAAACCATCTCAAACCGCAACGCATTCAAAGTCGGTGTGCCCGGTTTCAAATTATCGTCAACCGGATTGATGCCTGCCCGTTAGTTTTGCAAAAAAACTTTCGATGCACCGTATTTTGTTACACACTGCCGACTCCATTTACCTCGTCCAAAACTCCGACATCCTGTATTGCAAAAGCGATAACAGTTATACCACCTTTTATTTTGCAACCCGGCCACCGGTGGTTGTTGGATCACATGAAATTTTAGGTGGACAAAAAAAATAGATGAATCTTTGTTGTATT
>CAZHKI010000423.1:0-3614 GCA_964533365.1 uncultured Maribellus sp.
CGTCGTCCACAATTCCGATGGTGAAATCGCCTTTCGGCTCATTCATTTCCAGGTTTTCGTAAACCGAAAGGATTTGTGAAGGAGTGGTGTCTTTTGAGCCGAGTCCGTAACGTCCGCCAACAATGATCGGGGCATTTTCTTTTCCGTAGAAATGCGAACGGATGTCGAGATATAGCGGTTCCCCTGCTGAACCTGGTTCTTTGGCCCGGTCGAGAACGGCAATGCGTTTCACTGTTTTCGGAAGAGCATTCATGAAATATTTGGCCGAGAACGGGCGGAAAAGGTGAACGGCAATTAAGCCGACTTTTTTGCCCTGGGCAGCTAAATAGTCGATGGTTTCGCGAATGGTTTCGGTAACCGAACCCATGGCAACGATGATGTTTTCGGCCTCCGGATCGCCGTAATAGGTAAATGGCTGATAATCCCTTCCGGTAATTTTATTGATTTCTTTCATGTAACCGGCCACTATATCGGGCACTGCATCATAAAATTTATTGGATGATTCTTTGGCCTGGAAGAAAATATCGGGGTTTTGGGCTGTTCCGCGGGTAACCGGGGTTTCCGGGTTCAGTGCGCGGTTGCGGAATTCCTGCAGGGCTTCCTGATCGACAAGTGGAATGATATCTTCCATCTGAATAGCTTCAATTTTCTGGATTTCGTGTGATGTGCGGAACCCGTCGAAAAAGGCGACAAAAGGTACTCTCGATTTGAGGGTAGCCAGATGGGCAACACCGGCCAAATCCATTTCTTCCTGAACTGAACCGGCGCCGAGCATGGCAAAACCGGTTTGGCGGGCAGCATAAATATCGCTGTGGTCGCCAAAAATAGATAAAGCATGTCCGGCTAAGGCGCGTGCACTCACGTGGAAAACGGTGGGTAGCAATTCGCCGGCAATTTTATACATGTTGGGGATCATCAGTAATAATCCCTGCGAAGCGGTGTAGGTTGAAGTTAAAGCTCCCGACTGGAGGGCGCCGTGAACGGCACCGGCTGCACCACCTTCGCTTTGCATTTCGGCCAGCCGGACCGGGCGGCCAAACATATTCTTTTTACCTACTGCGGCCCATTCGTCAACATACTCGGCCATCGTCGAGGAAGGCGTAATTGGGTAAATACAGGCAACTTCGCTGAACATGTAGCTCATGTATGCAGCTGCATAGTTCCCGTCACATGTGATAAATTTCTTTTGTTTTGTCATTTTTTAAATTGATTTATTCTGTGATTACTTTTTTAATATAAAAATCCAAAAAGCCAAAGCGGAATTTTTTTGCCTTCGCCAATTTCAATGACATCGGCTGCTGCATAAATTTCGGCAGAAGGCTCAATTTTCCGGCCTCCCACCCGAAAGTGATATTTCCCGTTTACCAGAAAGTCAGCTTCTGATGAACTTTTTAACTTCGCTTTGTATCCCACCTGGTTGTAAAAAAACGTGTGCCTCAGGTTCACATTATCAGTATTGTCGGGGGCAATGGCATACAGCAGGTTGGTATTGTGCATGTACACCTTGTCCGGTTTCTTCATCTGGTCTTCACTGCCATTGGAGTAAAGTAACTGGATGAGCCTGGCGTTTTTCAGGTAATTCAGGTAATTCATAATGGTTGCCCTCGAAGTTTCCACTGATGCTGCCAATTTACTAACATTTGGTGTAAAAGGTGTCTCTGATGCAATGATTTGCAACAGCTTTCTCAGTTTTGCCAGGTATTTCAGTTCAATCTGGTTGATGTACGGTACATCGATTTCGAGGGCCAGGTTGATGTTTTTCAGCAGGGTGTTGACATAAAAATTAGGATTATCCATGAAATACGGGAAATAGCCATGTTTCAGGTAATCGTTAAAATAGGCCAACGGACGGGTTTCAGCAACAATCTCCGCAGCAATTTTCTGGTGGTCGCTAATGATTTCATCAAGCGTATAAAACCTGAAATTTTTTCCGGTCACATAATTCAGGTATTCCCTGAACGACAGCCCCTCGAGGTGATAGATTTTTGCAATGCCGCTCAGATCGGGATTCCCTTCGGCTACACGAAGTACAGGCGAAGAGGTGAAAATGATTTTTAAATCGGGGATTTCATCCACACATTTTCTCAAATCAGCCGACCATTCAGGGTATTTCTGAATCTGATCCAACACCAGTACTTTGCCACCCCTTTTTGCAAATTCGTCGGCAAAAGAGCTTATCTTTCGCTTGGTGAAATAGAAATTGTTCAGGTTAATATAAAGTGCTGCATTGCTGTCGGGGTAAGCCGCTTTCAGATAATCGAGCAAAAAGGTGGTTTTCCCAACTCCTCTGAACCCTTTGATGCTAATCAGCCGTTCATCCCAGTTGATGTTGTTCGCCAGTTCACGCTTCAGCGTGGGTTTCGAACTTTCAAGCAATAACCTGTGCGTATGTTGAAAAAAATCCAAATCCAAAATTTTTCTAACAAAAATACTTCATTTTTCATCTGTTTTGTAATCTGCAAATAGCAAAAAGTGAAAATTGCTGTAATTTATAACTGTTAAAAATAGTGAGCGGGCATATTCATATTCTATTCTTTTTTACTGAAAATGGATTTTTCTTCACCCTTCTTTCCATCGATGACATTCAAAAAAATGTAAATCGTTCAATTTGTAGCCGGAGCAATTTTAGTAAGTTTGCTTAAATTTCTGATTTTATGCCAAAAAAGCCTGAGTTACTGTTGCCTGCCGGAAATGCAGAATCATTTTTTGCCGCGCTGGAGGCTGGCGCCGATGCTGTTTATTTGGGGCTGGAACAATTCAATGCCCGCCGGCGGGCGAGTAATTTTACAAACCTTCAGCTTATTACAGTGTTGCAGGAAGCAAAAAAAAGGAAGGTTTCTGTTCATGTTACGCTGAATACGGTGGTGAAAAATGCGGAATTAGCTCAGTTGATCGGAACTCTGCATTTTTTGGAAGCTGTGGGAGTTGACGCCGTTATTGTTCAGGATTGGGGTGTGTTTTATTTAGCCCGTAAATTTTTTCCCGGATTGAAAATTCATGCCAGTACACAACTTGGAAATCATAATTCGCTGGGAATACGCTATTCGTCGGAAAAGGGTTTTCGCCGGGTAGTGCTGGCCCGCGAGCTGACTTTGAGAGAATTGGAACAGGTAGTGAAAAAGTCGGACATTGAAACCGAGGTTTTTGTTCATGGCGCTTTATGTTATTCCTTTTCGGGAATGTGCCTTTTCAGCAGTTATCTTGGCGGGCGCGGTGCCAACCGCGGATTGTGTGCTCAACCCTGCCGGCGGGAGTATCAAACCGCTAACCAGGGAAAATACCTCTTCAACCTGAAAGACAACCAACTGCTTGATCTTATTCCGAACTTAGCCCGGATTGGTGTTACCAGCCTAAAAGTGGAAGGCCGCATGAAACCGGGCGAATATACATTTCGGGTTGGAAAAGCTTACCGTTTGGTTTTGGACGATGAACAACAAATGGAGAAGGCCGGACAATTGCTGTCGATGGATTTGGGAAGGCCAAAAACCAGTTATTTTGCCGGGAATGATGTAGCCGGCGCTGTGGCTCCCGAAGCCGGAACCGGCATTTTAACCGGGAAAATTGAAAAAGTAATCTCCGGAAAAGTACTCATCTCTTCATCCATCGAAATTGAG
>CAZHKI010000424.1:0-3600 GCA_964533365.1 uncultured Maribellus sp.
AAACCGCAAACTTTCAATACCATAGTTTACTATCATCTTCACATTGCGCACATCCACAATGGAATACCACAAATAAGTAAGCATCGAAACGGTAAGGTAACCGTGGGCAATGGTGCTTTTAAACGGCGATTCGGCTGCTGCCCGCTCCGGATCGGTATGAATCCACTGGTAGTCGAGTGTGGCATCAGCAAACTTGTTGATTTGTTCCTGGGTAATTTGCACATAGTCGGAAACCCCGATGACTTTCCCAAGGAAAGATTCAAACTCCTCGTAGCTGTTGATTATTGTTCTTCTCATGAAATCGTTATTTAGTGGTTGCAAAATAGATGAACGAAATGGGTTATCCAATATTTTCCATCCATTTCATTCAAAAAATAAAGGTAGTCTTAATTTCTGAATAGAATAATCCGTTTATCAGTTCCAATTTTTCAAGTATCGAAACATAATCCCCATTATTTTTTTCACCTTTGCAATGATTAAAATTCAGATGAAAAATATTCTCAAAAGTACAACATTTCTGGCCATTTTTGCGTGCTGGCTCTGGTCGACAGCGTTTGCTGCCGTAAAAATCGGTTTGGAGTACAACACACCTTTTCAGTTTGCAGGAATCCGCTTTATCATTTCCGGAATTTTCCTGTTTTTATATTTCGGTAAACCAGCGGCCTTTTACTACGAATTCAAATCGAACTGGAAATTTATACTGGTGCTGGCCGTCATTCAGTTTTCGGCACAATACGCTTTTTTTTATACCGGGATGAATCTGGTACCCAGCGCATTTGGCGCCACTGGGCCGGACAAAGGTCGAGTTCAGGGGCAATCTGGAACTACTGGGCGTGGGATTGCTATTTGTAAACAATTTCCTGTCAGGTTATTCCAACGTTTTGGTTGCCAAACATCAAACCGGCCGTTCGCCAGTGGTTTTAAGCTCAGCTTCGCTGTTTATTGGCGGGTTAATTTTATTCCTGATTTCCATTCCGCTGGAAGGGATCAACACCGGGCCATTTCCTCCGGTCTATTTCTTTACGCTGGGTTGGTTAAGTTTCCTTTCAGCCGCCGCTTTTGCCGTTTGGTTCACCTTGCTGCAAAGGCCGGGGGTAAAAGTTTCCGACCTCAACATGTGGAAATTCCTGATTCCGGTGCTGGGTGCTGTTTTAAGCTGGATTTTAATCCGGGAAGAAAAACCCGACGCAATTTCCATTTTCGGGATGGCCGTGATTACCGTTTCGCTGGTAACCCTGAACTATGCCAACCGGAAAGGAAAATAATACTGTTTTATATAGATTGGTGTCCGGTTAATTTTGTGAGATTCCTCTCTCGCCTGAGGCGAGACGGAATGACAGGTTCGTGGAGTCTTTTGTGTTATGAAGGGTGATTTTGCGGCGTTGCCGCAAAATCACCCTTCATAACATTCATTTCGATCTAACTTACTGTCATTCTGAACGAAATAAAATGAAGTGAAGAATCTCATTTCGAAAATGCTTTTTCCCCGGACAACAGTGTTTTATATGTCAATTTACAAGTCTGAATTTTTGATATTAAAAAAGCCGGTTCCCAAAAATGAAAACCGGCTGGTGTTTATTTTTCAAAAATCCTATTCTTCCAAAACCAGCAGTTCAATTTTCCTGAAATCGGTATTGTGGCTTTCGGCCTGCAGCGAAATGGTGCCTTTGGTAATGATTTTATTTCCGTCGGCAGGCAACAGTTTTTCGTAGGTTGCGTCGCGCGGATCAAGTTGCGGCTGCTCATAAACCATCACTTCTTCCCCATTCACAAAGTGGCGGATAATTTCGCCGCCATGAACTTCCACTTCCACGGTTACCCAATCGTCGCCATGAAAAGTTTTCGATTTGGAGTTGGTACAGTGCTGTTCAATCAACTGTCCGTTCATCACCACGTTGGTTCCGGGCGTGCAAAGGTTCATGGTCGAACGCTCGTCGGTGCCGTTGCCCCCTAACAACTGCACTTCAATGGAAGTGGGAAAATCCTGATCCAGCTCCATCGATTCGGCGCTTTGTCCGTGAATCATCAATCCATTGTTGCGGAATGCCCATCCCGGGCCATTTTTTACCTGTTCGCCCACAAAGCGGTATTCCACCCGCAGCCGGTAATGCGAAAACTCGCCTTTGTAAAAAATGTGGCCAAACTGTCCGCCCCATTCGTTCCAGTTTTCGTAACTGACGCGCAGCAGCCCGTCCTCGACCCGAAACGTGTTATTAAAATTCTCACCCAGTTCGAAACCTTTAAATTTAATTTGCCAGTCGTTCAAATCTTTCCCGTTGAACAACTGAACCCAGTTTTCTTCGGCTGATTTCTCAACAGCCTGCTCTGCTTTTGGCTTTGACTGGCAGGCCGTTAACACAACAGCCAGCGACAGCGCCAAAAATTTTACGGATAATAACAGTGTACGCATTTTTTCTTTTTTTATTGGTTACAATTGATTTAGATTACTGAAAAGTAAAGGTAAAATAAAAACCGAAAAACAAAAATCAGGGAAACAACCGGAATGCAGCGGAAAGACTTTTTACTGTTCCTAATAATTATTCGCTGAAAAAATGAAACATAAAATCCCATTTTTTTTACCTTTAACCTGATAAGTTCCTCAATGTAATAATCGAAAGAATCTCCTGAATTCTTAATCAAAATCATTGTAACCCATGTCGTACCAGGCCAAAATCAAACGGTATTCGCTCATTCTTGAACAACTGAACAGTTCGCGTTTTCCATCGGCAAATGAAATGATCCGGAACATTTCGGAACAGGGACTAAAACTTTCGGAAAGGCAACTGAAGCGCGACATTGAAAGTTTGCGCTACGAATTTGGACTTGAAATTCATTATTCGGCGCTTGAAAAAGGGTATTTCCTCGAAACCGGCCAAAGCGCTTTTCCCTATTTTCTGAAATTGCTCGAATTTGCACAGAACACCGAGTTGCTGACGGCTTACCTGAAAAAAGGGCTGGATATTTCCGAAATACTCGATTTCGAAGATTTTCACTCTTTTAAGGGAACCGGGCTTTTGCAAAACCTGGCGTTGCATATCCTGAACAGAAAAGAAATACGGATTGTGCACAAACGGTTCGATGCCGAAAGCGAAAAAGAGTTCCGGGTACAGCCCTATTTGCTCCGCGAATATGTAAACCGCTGGTATTTGGTCGGAATCCTTTCCGAAACCGGCGAAATCCGCACGTTCGGGCTCGACCGGATTATCCGGTTTTCTGCCACCGGAAAAACATTTAAGAAAACCGGGAGCCAGCAAATTGCCAGCCTGTTTAAACATGTGGTGGGAATCAATGCCTCGCTCCACGACAAGCCGGAGGAAATCAGATTAAGCTGCCAGCCCTACCTGGGAAATTTGCTGAAATCGCTGCCCGTTCACCCCTCGCAGAAAATCGTTTCGGAAACCGAAACTGAAATCCTGGTCTCGCTGAAAGTTGTGGTGAATTACGAACTCAAACAACGGTTGCTGATGATGGCCGACCAGTCGGTGGTGGTCAGCCCGGAACTTCTGAAAACCGAAATGCTGGAAATCATTTCCAAAGCACAGAAAATGTATTCACCGGGACACGATTTGGCATAGTGGTTTATTTGATTTGCAAAAAAAA
>CAZHKI010000425.1:0-3593 GCA_964533365.1 uncultured Maribellus sp.
GAAATCCATTTTTTACGCTCAAAAACGGATGCTCCAAAAGCCGGTATCCGGGAAAAAAAACTGAAGAATAAGCATTTGGGATGCAATCATGTTGAAAAACATTTGTAAAACATTAATTTTCAACATTTAACAATTAAATATCTATTTTTATTCCCATTCTTTTTGAGTATCTTGAGAAATGGTAAATGTGGTTTGAATAGCGCTACAATCATCAGCATATAATTTTCTAAAAATGGGGTAAAGATCTTTTTTATCAGTAATCAAAATTCTTGCAGAAGCCAGATGGCGGAAGCTATACTGCGTAGTTTCGACAAGAAACTGGAAATATATTCGGCTGGAATTCAACCGGTTGATCACATCAGTCCGGTAGCCATTGAAGTATTGAACGAAATTGGGATTGAACTAAAACCCAGTGTTCCAGAGCATTACACAAAATTTAAAGACATGGAATTTGATTATCTGATAACGGTTGGCGACGGCACCAACGAAGAGCTGAAAGTTCCCCCGCTAAAATACAAGCGAAAAATGCATTTAGGCTTTCATAACCCTTACCGGAATTTCAAAAACCGGGAAGAGTTGAAACAAAAATGCCGCGAAATCAGGGATGAAATATTCGTGGAAATGGAATATTTCTATCACCGGTTACTGGGGAAATAATGATTCGGACTTTCGAAAAAGAAGAAACGTTCTTTCGAACTATTTTATAAAAACTCGAGAAAAAAACTAATCGGAAACTATTTTTTCCACTTCTTCAGGAACGATAGGAACTCTTTGTCCAAGAATTTCACTCCCGTTTTCTGTCACCCAAATATCGTCTTCGAGGCGAATTCCACCAAAATCGCGGTATTCGTTAACTTTTTCAAAGTTGATAAAGTTGGTATTTATTTTCTCGTTTTTCCATTTGTCAATCAAAGCGGGAATAAAATAAATACCCGGTTCGTTGGTAATAACAAATCCCGGTTCCAGTTTTCGGCCTAAACGCAGATATGCTGTACCGAACTGGTCAACCGGCCGGATTTCGTCGTCGTAACCAACATAAATCTGCCCCAGATCTTCCATATCGTGAACATCGAGTCCCAGCATGTGTCCCAAACCATGCGGAAAAAACATGGCATGTGCCCCGTTTCTGACAGCTTCTTTAACATCGCCTTTCATCAAGCCCAACTCTTTTAATCCCGAAGCAATTACTTCGGCAGCGGCCAAATGTACCGATAAATAGGTTATCCCGGGTTGGGTCAATTCTTTTGCTTTGTTGTTGGCAGCCAACACAATGTCATATATTTCACGCTGTTTCGTGGTAAACTTCCCTCCCACCGGAACTGTACGTGTAAAATCGGAAGCATAATGAAGTGACGTTTCAGCGCCAGCGTCAGTCAACATTAATTTTCCGGATTTTAAATACTTCGAATGATCGTGGTTATGCAACGTTTCGCCATTTTGCGATAAAATAATAGGAAAAGATACCATCCCGCCATTCGAATTGGCAATGCCTTCGAGTGTTCCGGCAATTTTTTGTTCCCAAATGCCAGGCTTTGCCATTTTCATGGCCGTAATATGCATCTCGTAACCAATGGCACATGCTTTTCTGATTTCTTCGATTTCAATCGGTTCTTTTACTGAGCGCAAATTAACAATGGCTTTTATCAGTTCGACTGAAGCGAAATCCTGAATTCGTTGAGCGGAAATCCCCAGCAACTTTTCCAGGACTATTTTATTTTCAGCCCGGTATGGAGGAAGAAAATGTATCTTCCTTCCTTTTTTAATTGCATCTCCGGTAAAATCGAACAGTTTTTTGTATGATGCAGTTTTTTCCACTCCGGCTTTCGCCGCATTTTCCTGTAACGAGACCTGTGGCCCCATCCAGATGATATCTTCCATATCCACATCGTCGCCAAAGATAATTTCTTCGCCGCTGTCGAAATCGATTACCCCGGCCAATCCGGGAAAATCAAGCCCGAAAAAAAAGAGGAACGAACTGTCCTGACGGAAATGAAACGTATTGGCTAAATAGTTCATCGGCGAATCCACATTGCCAAGAATTAAGGCAATCCCGCTTAAATTGCTGTTTTTTAAAGCTTTTCTGCGTTTTATGTATGTATCTTTTTCAAACATATCGGTGATATTTTAATTTTCATAATACAAGTTACGAATATACCAATTATCGCTGGGTTATTACAGGTACTTTGCCAGACGATTCCAAATTTAACGGATGATTTTATGTTGCAAAAAAGGCTGGCAAAAAATTTAAAACACAACCTAATCAGAGAAAATGACGTAAATTGTAAAAAAAGTACCATGGGCAATTCGTTGATGATATACCTGAACAAGCGCCTGGAAGAACAAAAAAATTCGGTTCGTAAAGGCGTGACAACAGCCGGTCCGGTTATTACCATTTCGAGAGAGGTTGGGTGCAATGCCATTAAACTGGCCAATCTGATTGCTAACCGTCTGAATAAGCGAAACCTGGAAAGAGACTGGAATGTGCTGAGTAAAGAAGTTTTTTCACAAAGTGCGAAAGAACTTAATCTGGATCCGGATCAAATACAACGTATGTTGAGGAAAACCGATCGATATACGTTTGAACAAATACTGAAAGCATTTGGAGACAAACAGTACAAAAGCGAACAGAAAATTATTAAAACGGTTTCTGAAGCTGTTCGCAGTTTTGCTGTTGATGGGTTCTCCATTATTGTCGGGCGGGCAAGCCACATTATTGCAAAAGATATCAAACGATCGTTGCATATCCGGTTGGTTGCACCCCTCGATTACCGGATTAACACCATCATGGAAAACAACAAATTAAATTACGAAGAAGCCATTCTTTTCATCAAAAAAGTTGAAAAAGAACGTATTGCTTTCCGAAATGCCATTTTTGAAGAAAAAGTAATGGAAGATTCCTTCGATTTATGCATCAACCGTGCCTCGTTCAGCAGCAACGACATTGTGGAAATGATTGAAATGGCAGTGGATAAAAAGAAATTACTGGAAGGTTTTAAACCTAAAATGGACTTTTATTAGAAAAGCGAACCGGAAGCAACCCATTTTTTACTGCCTCCAAATCCCGTCCAATCTATTTCATTTTGAAGCAGTTGAAACCCATTTACATCTCCGTATAAAAAATCATTTTGGCGGCGCGGATTATCGAAACACATCATGGGATGAAGGGTTCTGACCGCTTTTTGAATGTATAGTTCAGAAGTAGCTTCTTCAGCATGATTTCCCCATAAAAACCAGGTAACCGCCGGATGATTATTATTGATATAGTTCAATAACTGAAAAGTAAAAACCTCCCACACCTTTTTATGGCTACCGGGATTTCCGGGAATGCAGGTAAACGATGTATTCAGCAACAATACACCTTGTTGTTCCCAATACTGAAAGATTTTTCCAGGTGGCAAAAGAGGAAACTCGTTGTCGAGTTTTTCTTTAATTTCGGTATAAGTCAGTACTTTGCCTGAACAGGATTTGTACAACGCCCTCACCAGATTTTTCAATGAAATATTTTTGAAGGGCTCATTCCACGATTTCAGGGTGCCCACCTCGAAAGCCCTGCCTGTGGCCACACCCGGCTGCGGATAAGGATCCTGCCCCAG
>CAZHKI010000426.1:0-3584 GCA_964533365.1 uncultured Maribellus sp.
AAAGAAAAACACGGGAGCCGAAAATGTGGAGCACCATTATTATTTGGTACATGCCAAAGATCGCTACCTGGCGCTGAAACGCGTGGCCGATATCAACCCGAATATTTACGGGATTATCTTTTGCCGCACACGCATGGAAACCAAGGAAGTAGCCGACAAACTGATGCAGGACGGCTACAATGCCGACGCCCTGCACGGCGACTTGTCGCAGGCACAACGCGACCATGTGATGGCCCGGTTCCGCGGGAAACACCTGCAAATGCTGGTGGCAACCGATGTGGCTGCCCGCGGGTTGGACGTGAACGACCTGACCCATGTCATCAATTATAACCTGCCCGACGATCCGGAAATTTACATCCACCGCAGCGGGCGTACCGGGAGGGCCGGGAAAAATGGCATTTCGGTGACGTTGATCCACCTTCGCGAAAAAAGCAAGCTGCGCATGGTCGAAAAAATCCTGAACAAACCGTTTATCCAGAAAAGCGTCCCCTCTGGAAAAGAAATCTGCGAGAAACAGTTGTTCAGCCTCATCGACAAAATGGAAAATACCGAAATCAACGAAGCTCAGATTGGGGAATTTATGCCAGTAATTTATAAAAAGCTGGCCTGGCTCGACCGCGAAGAATTGATCAAACATTTTGTTTCGGTTGAATTTAACCGGTTTCTCACCTACTACGAAAATGCACCGGATATTAATGTGGATGAAATCCGTCATGCCGAGTACGAAGCCGAAGAAGGAAAAGGACGCCGTTCAAAAAGAGGACGCGGCGACCGCAGGGAATGGGACAGCAGATCCGACAGAGCCCCGCGCAACGACAGGGGTGACCGGAGCGACCGTGGCGAACGGAAAAAACGTGGCGGCAATTACGAATTCTCGAGGTTCTTTTTCAACCTGGGTAAAAAGAACGGCGTTGGAAAACGGACCATCATCGATTTGATTAACCAAAACCTGCCCAATCGGAATGTGGAAATCGGAAGCATTGAAGTGCTGAAAAGTTTTTCATTTTTCGAAGTGGACAAAAAGTATGAAAACGAGGTTTTAAAAGCCTTTAAAAATGCCAATTACAAAGGCCAGCGGGTAGGTATTGATATTGCAAAAGGGAAATAATTTTTCTGATTAATTAGATGAATTATCCCGGAAGAAGGGATTAGCAATAATTACAATGAATTTTCAAAAGCCGGGAATTGTCATTCTGCAATTCCCGGCTTTTGCTTTTTTAGTCGAGCTGTATCTTACTAAATTTTTTTATTTCAAACACTGTTCCTTCTTTGGTGTTTTACACCTGTCAGTTTATTGTTATTGTACGTTTTGCTTCAATTTTGCCCATCCATACTCTGCCATCCGGCTTTTCACGGCTTGATTTTCCAAGGTTAAACATTCCGTTAAAGGAAAAACCTCCGTCATAAGAACCTTTGGGGATAAACGGATATCCTGATTTTTGAACAGTCCGGGTTATGGAATCCCCACTGTTTATTTTAATCATCCAGTCCAGCGGATTATCACCTACTCCCGGAGCCTGAGAACCTCGGGTACTTTGGTAAATTTTATCAGGAGCCCTGAAAAAAATTCCGTTGGTGTAGTAATGGAAATGGGCATCACCCATGATTAACGGATCGAAGACATAAAGGTTAAAAACGTCATTATTTTTTACAGTAAATGTATAAGTAAGCTTACAATGATTGGTTAAGGAATCATTTTCAAGAATCTTTACAGAATCGAGAGTACAATGGATACCTGCATGAAAAATATAATATTCCTTAAAAGTTTTTAGGATGGTACCATTTAAACGTAAATCCGGCGCAGGTGGGTATGCTCTTCCCATCGAAATTCTTACAATATCATTTGGATAAAATCGTGGCATAACATCAATAACTGGTCCTCTGTAGCTTGCAGAAGAATATCCTGGCCAAATTACGCCAAGATAATGTCGTATTGAATCTGTTGCAACCACGAAAGGTTTTCCAAATACCGACACTCCCATTTCAGGTAAAGTAACTGCGTCATAAAGATAGATGATATGAGCAGAAGTGTCGTAAAACTCAATATTCGTATGGGTAACAAATGGGGGATATTGCAATTCAAGCTCGTTAATATTGTTATTTGAAACATCGGATCCCGTTAATTTTTTGTCTTTCAAATAATACAGGTTAAATCCAATAAAGGAAGATTCATCGAATGTTGTGTCCTGTTCCTGTTCCGGCTCTGGCCCAATTGCCGGAATATCTTTTTTATCGCAGGATGCGAGTATGATAAAAAATATGATAAAAGAAATATATTTCACCTCAACCGGTTCAAATTTGTTTCTGGCACAAACAAAGTTATATAATGAGGTCATTAAAAGCAATTCTTTTTCCGTTTACTTGCCTTTGCCCGCGGGTTAAAATCGAGACAACGTTTAATCCATTTGTCAAGATCCTCGTCCATATCAGTTCCTTCGGGGCTTACATACAGAAAACCTTTCATGGATTCGTCCATCAAACGGCACGCTTCCGTTTCGAGGAATTCATCCTGGTCTTCGGGTGCAATCCGAACCATCAGTTCTTCCCTGAAAATGCCTGTACACATTTTATCATTCACAAAAAAACAGAGTCCTCCGAACATTTTTTTTTCTTCAAACGAAGCTTTGTTCTCTTTCAGGGACTGTCGCACCCGATCGGCTAAAAACTCACTGTAAGCCATTTTGTACCATTTTGATGCATCAAAATAATCATTTCTTTTTTTGAAAAATTCATGAGTAAAAACTTATTCATCCTGACTTTTCCATATTGAATAATTTAATCACAAATAGCCCACACAAAGCAAACGGTTTATCCTTTCTGCCAGGTGCGAAATTTCAGTGCTACTCCATCTGAAAACCTGAAAGCAATGGGAGAGGCCTCCCGGTGGTAAAAAAGGGGATGGCTTCTCCCTGAAACCATCCCCTTTTTGATTATGAATTGATACGGTTAATTTTTGCTGATGATGGCCACCCAGCCGCCACCCGGGGCCATGTCGATTTTTACTTTCGATGAGGAAGTAACTTTCATTTCTTCCATTTTGAAATCGGACGCATGTTTATCGGCATTTACACCGTCTTTCCAGATTTGCATTTTATAGTTTCCTGTTCCAAGAAAACCGAGTTCGAGGTTCAGCGACCGTGGATCCCAGTCGGTCATGGCGCCAACATACCAGGTGTCGCCCGAGCGGCGTGCCACCAGAATGTAATCGCTGACTTTGGCGTCCAAAACTTTGGTGTCGTCCCAAACCGAAGGAACGGCCTGCAAAAACTCCATGCATTCCGGTTCGCGGTAGTAGTTCGACGGGTTATCCGACAACATTTGCAGCGGGCTTTCGAAAACCACGTACATTCCCAACTGGTGGCAACGGGTACCCGGACTCATGGGTTGGGTAAATACCGGGTTGAAATTTTGTTTGGTGGCATTCAGCATGGCGCCGGGTGTAAAATCCATCGGGCCGGCAACCATCCGGATGAACGGCAGGGTAACATTGTGTTCCGGGTCCGGCTGATCCGACCATTTCGCATTTTCCAGTCCTTTTACTCCTTCATACGAAATCACGTTCGGATATTTCCTGTCGAGCCCCG
>CAZHKI010000427.1:0-3583 GCA_964533365.1 uncultured Maribellus sp.
ATGAACAGGATACCGGAAAAGTGATCATTGAGATTTTCGAAGGGATTAACCCTGCTCGACGCTGCAGCCATCGAAGAAGTAATTTCCACGGTTGGAAAGGTTTGTCCGGTCATTACGTTTAACTATTCCGCTATACTGAATGGGAAAAGTAAACCGGTTGTTCTGGAAGGAATCAACAATAACTACTTCGACCTTTTCAATATTGGGCTGCAAAGCGGCGAAAAATTTTCAGCCAGCCAGATGGAAAACGGGTTCCCGGTTTGCATTATCGGCGATAATATCAACAATGTTTTTTTCAATCATGAAGATGCTGTTGGAAAATACATCAAATGCGGACAGGTCTGGCTCCAGGTGATTGGCGTAATCGAGCGGCGCGATTTTACCGCTTCTGCGTCCGACGAACTGGGGATCAGCAGCACCGACAATAAAATATTTATTCCGGCCAAAACCATGGTCATGCGGTTTAAAAACCGGGCGCTGCTTCGTTCCGACGAAATTCAGGCTGTGGCTGCCGGGCGCAGCAATCAAAAAGAAAATGTGAACCAGTTGGATAAAATTATCGTTCAGGTTGACGAAACCGAATATTTAAGCTCCACGGCCGATATAATCAACCGGATGTTGCTGCACCGTCATAACGATTTATACGATTTTGAGGTGACCATTCCCGAATTGCTGCTGAAACAACAACAGCGTACCAAGAATATTTTCAACATTGTACTCGGGGTGATTGCCGGTATTTCACTTATTGTTGGCGGTATTGGTATTATGAATATTATGCTGGCGTCGGTAATGGAACGTATCCGCGAAATTGGCGTCCGTCAGGCGATTGGCGCTTCGCGTAAAGATATTATCGTCCAGTTCCTCTCCGAATCGACCCTCATTAGCGTCACCGGTGGAATTATCGGGATTATTTTAGGCGTGGCGCTGTCGCAAATTATCATGGCGGTGTTCGACATCAAAACCGTCATTTCAGTTTTTTCCATTATCATTTCATTTGGCGTTTCCGTTATTATTGGGGTAACTTTCGGATATCTCCCGGCCAAACGGGCTTCCGACCAGGATCCCGTCAATTCACTGCGGTATTAATTCAAAACAGAAAACCATGAAGTTTAAACTATTGTTACCGGTTATTTTTCTGATTCTCCCATTGTTGGTGCCAGCTCAGGAAAAGAAACTGTTAACTCTTGAAAATGTCATCGATATTGCAGCACAACAATCGCTCGATGCTTTTCGGAATAAAAATATGTACCTGGCCAGTTACTGGGAGTTTCGGTATTTTAAAGCCGATCGGTTGCCATCGTTGAACCTGGAAGCTACGCCATTCGACTACAACCGGTCGATGCAGAAGGTTTACAATTACGACGAAAACCGCGACGAATTTAAGTCGAGAGAAGACTTCATCTCCGAAGTGGCTGTTCTTCTTAACCAGAATGTCGGGTTAACCGGAGGCCGTATTTTTGCCCGTTCGGAACTGAACCTGACCCAGAAACTAGGCGCCGATAAAATTTCATCTTACTCGTCCACTCCCTTTAGTATTGGTTATTCACAGGCTTTAAACGGATATAACAGCCTGAAATGGACGGCCAAAATTGAACCTCTGAAATTTGAAAAAGCAAAAAAAGAGTTTATTCAGGCTAAAGAAGAACTGGCCATCAAAGCTACCCGTCGTTTTTTCGATTTGGTGGATGCGCAGATTGAGGTAAATATTGCCGAAACCAATATGGCTAACGCCGATACACTTTATAAAATCGGGCGCGGCCGTTTCCAGGTGGGAACAGTAACCCAGGACGAACTGCTGAACCTGGAGTTAAGTTTTATGAACGCGCAACTGGCATTGACCCGGGCCAATCTTGGGCTGGAACGGGCCCGGGCCGATTTGAACTCATTTTTGGGTTTTAATAAGGAAACCCGCATCGAATGTCTGGTTCCTACGGAACTTCCCGATTTGAGCATCGAATCGGGTATTGCCATTTCCGAAGCTCTGAAAAATAATCCGGAAATCCTGAACCAGCAGCAACGGTTGATCGAAGAAGACAGAAAGGTTAAACAGGCGAAATCGCAGAGCGGGATCAGCGGCGATTTGTATGCCCTCTACGGTTTGAACCAAAATGCCGGGACATTTGATATGGTTTACCGCGATCCCCTCGACCGGCAGCGGCTGCAGGTAGGCGTAAATGTCCCCGTTCTCGACTGGGGGCGCAGAAAAGGCAGGTTAGCCATGGCCGAATCGAACCGCGAAGTGGTCCGCATTAGCGTGAATCAGGAAAAAATGGATTTCGAACAAAATATCATCATGAATGTGATGGAATTTAACCTCCAGGCCGATCAGGTTTTGAGCACAGCCAAAGCCGACACCATTGCACAACTGGGCTACGATGTTACCCAACAGCGGTTTTTAATCGGCAAAGTGGACGTTACCAAACTGAACCTGGCCCGGAACGATCAGGAAAAGGCCCGTCGCGCCTACATCAATGCGCTTCGTTCGTATTGGAATTATTATTATACCATCCGGCAGCTGACCCTCTTCGATTTCGAAAAAAGGTTGACGTTGTCGGAAGATTTCGATCGGTTGGTGAATCAGTAGCGAAAAACAACATGTCAATAAAAAAGAAAAGTATTATCGGAATCATTGCAGCAGTCATCCTGGTTGTTGTAGTAGCTGTAATTGGCAGAAAAGAACTGATTGGGCCTAAAATTTATACGGTTAAAGAAACGGTTTTTTTATCGGAAATTGCCGTAAAAGGTGAGATTCAGGGTAAAGAGGCAATGCAAATAACCATTCCCGATGATTTGAAACACAGGGATCTGCGGATTCATGAATTTCAAATCAAGGATTTAATTGAGGAAGGGAAAACGGTAAGAAAAGGCGATTGGATTGCAACCCTCGACATTGCCAATATTACCCAGCAGATTCAGGAAAACAGTGAAGAACTGGAAGAAAGGAGCGCCGAATTTAACGATGCCAAAATCGATTCGGCCATTACCCTGACCAATCTTCGTGAAGAAATTAAAGAATATTCATTTGAACTGGAATACAAAGCCCTGGAATTGGAACAAGCCCGGTTCGAATCGCCTGCATATCAGCGAAAAGCCAAAGTTGCCTACGACAAAACCTTACGGCAAATGGACAAAAAGAAGCGCGATTACGAGCTTCGGCGGATGGATCTTGGGGTTCGGACCAGGCGGTTTGAAAACCGGTACAATTATTTTCTGACCCGAGATTCGCTGTTAAGAAAAGCTGTTGTTGCCGCAGAAATTAAGGCTCCGGCCGATGGAATGGTCATGTATGCCCGGTTATGGGGCGGCCGGAAAATTCGTATTGGCGACAATGTCAGTCAGTGGAACCCGGCCATCGCCAACCTTCCCGATATGTCGCAACTGGTGTCGGAAACCTATGTGGAAGAGATTCATATTACCAAAATTCATCAGGGCGATAGTGTCAGGATTACAGTCGATGCCATTCCCGGAAAGGTTTTCCCGGGTGTGATTACCAAAATCGCCAATATCGGCCAGGAACTGAGCGGTTTTGAATCGAACGTTTTTAAAGTGATTGTTGAGTTGAGGGAAACGGACCCGCTATTAA
>CAZHKI010000428.1:0-3574 GCA_964533365.1 uncultured Maribellus sp.
ACACATCAACATTATGGATAAGTACGATCCGCAAAACCGGGTTGGCCTCATTGTTGACGAGTGGGGAAACTGGCACGATGTGGAGCCCGGAACCAATCCCGGCTTCCTGTTTCAGCAAAATACCCTTCGCGATGCGCTGGTGGCTTCGGTTAATCTCGACCTGTTCAATAAATATTGCCGCCGTGTAAAAATGGCGAACATTGCACAAACCGTAAATGTTTTACAGGCAATGATTCTCACCAAAGACAATCAGATGGTACGCACTCCATCGTTTTATGTATTCAAAATGTACAAGGTTCACCACGATGCCACTTTGTTGCCTTCTGACATTGTATCTGAAAATTATTCACTGAATAACGAATCGGTTCCGGCAGTTTCGGCAACAGCGTCGAAATCGGCCGATGGTAAAATTCACGTCACCATCAGCAACCTGAACCCAAACAAAGCGCTTGATATTACCTGCGAACTGCGCGGTACATCAAAAGTGGCTTTTGTTGGCGGAAGCATCGTAACCGGCGAAAAAATCAACTCATACAACGATTTTGGCAAAAAAGAAGAAGTTACCCTGGCAAAATTTGATAAGGTAAAAGTAAACGGTAATGTAGTTACCGTAAACATCCCTTCCAAATCGGTGGTGTTGGTTGAACTGAATTAGCAGAATTATTAAATTGTTGTTTAAGAGTAATCTGAACCTGGCCCGAAAAGTCAGGTTGGGGTTACTCTTTTTTTTGCTGAATTACACCTGGTATTCCGGGATTCATCTGGATTTTGATTTTCTTGATATCGAGCCCGCGCTGGCCTAAAATACTGAGGTAATCAGTACAATTGATGGAATGGATTTCATTTTCGTTCCCGAAAACATAAAATGATTTTACCACCCAATCGATGGCAGCATCAAGGTCTCCGGCGATTTCGCAGGCAATACCAAGGTTGAACATGCTTTTCGCAGCCACCGATTTGTTCGGATTATTTATATTGGCTTTCCAAATTTTAGAGGCTTCCATCCAATTTCCGGATTGAATCAACGCATCGGTCTTTTTCAGTTCCTGGTGCCCCGAATAATAGTAGAGCCGCTCGGTTTTTGTCCAGTGGGGGACAAGTACTTCGGCAAATTTCGCCCCTGAAATATCGGCCGCATTCAAAACCGCATCTTTACGCGGAGGCAATAAATTCCTGATTTCCCTGGCTGAATTTCCATTCGCGCTCCATGAAACCGTATCCACACGGGAATAACAGGAGTGTGGTTCTGTCCTTTTTAAATCATAAATATTCCAGAGAAACAGGTTGTAAACCGATGAAAACCCCTGCATGAACTCACTCAAAGCTGTGGTCCCGTCAACCGACGTGAAAAAATCGAGTGAAATTAAAATATCAGCGCCGGTTGTATCCGCAATTTCTTTCAGTTCATTTTTACTGTAGAGCCCGAATTGGGGATCAAGCTCTTTGCCCGAAGTTTCTGTAGTAATTCTTCCCGGGCAACTTGATAATAATTGATAAAGATGAGTGGTCGCGTTGTTTTGCTGTTCAATATTCAATCGGGTTGAATCTTTCAGGCTTGAGTCGGTTGGCATTATGTAAGCTGAAAAAACGACGTTGGAGTAATTGCCGGGTTTAATTTCCACGATGGTGTCAAAAAAATGCAGGTTCGTGAGGGTCTCGAAAAAGGAGTGAAAATAGATTTCAGATGCAATGCTGTCGATGTTCGACGTGTCGGTTTTGATGGTTTCTCCCTCGAAATACGATGCAAATTCAGGATTATATGAAACATTGCTGTTGTTGTACCTCACTGCAATTTTCCGGGAATCATCAGAAAAATAAAATTTACCGGGTTCCATAATTTCAATGGGGGCCATCCGGTAGTTGTACAGTGTGTTACACCCTGCGACAGCCAGTGAAATAAGGATGACAAAATAGATGTTAATCCGGTTTTTCATCAGAATGTTGTTGAATCTGCTGAATTTCTTTTTTTCGTTGTTCCAGTATTTTTTGATAGAGCATGATCATTTTGAGGTCTTCGCGGCTGCGGTATTTCAGCGCCAGTTGCTGTGCGGCTGCGGCCCAGTTGGAAGCTGTTTCAAAATCATCTTTCATTTCGTAACCCAATGCCAGGTTGTAACGGGCGCTGATGGCCAGTTTGCCGTTTTTGCCGGCTGCATATCGTTCCCAGATCGCAATGGCATTATTCCACTGACCATCTTGTATATAGCTGGCAGCCAGAGAGAAGTCGGGAAGCGGTGGAACGGAATACATTCGGCTGACCGTTTGCCACGAGGCATAAAACCGTTTTGCATAATTTTCGCCTGCTAACTGAGCTGCGATGGTTAATGCCGTTTCGCGCGATGGCAGCCGGAGGTCTTTTCTGATGTTGCCCTGTTCATCGAAACGGTTCCAGTAAATGGTGTCAATCATGGCCTTGCGTTCCACTAATTTTTCATTTTTCGGATCGTAAACAGCCCAAACGGCAGCGGTAATCACTTCGTTCGATTGGGGCACATCGTAATTTCCTGAATATTCGGTATAAAAACTGGAATAAGTTTCCAGTGAAATGAGCAGGTCTGTTTCGGTGGCTTCTGTAATATTTTTTATGATACTGATATTGAGCGGCGGTAATTTTTCCCCTTCATGTTTTTTGAAAATGGTAATGGGGAGTGTTTCCACCCGGTTAAATGCATGATTGTTCTTCAGGTTTTCGCTCAATTCCTGTAAACAGGTACCGACAAGTGCGCTGTCGGAAAGATTTGGACTGTTGTTCGCTTTTTTAAGTTGGTAATCTGACTTGTAATAGTTTTGAAGGGTGTCGCCCGGATAGTTGAAATTCCGGTAAACCAGCGCAACATTTCTGTTTCCTGGGTCGATTGGGATTTCGCCCGGTTTATAGATCTCAATCGGGAATTCCCGGTAAACTGTACATCCGGTGACCGAAAACAGCAAAACAGAAAGGAGCAGAAACATCCGGTTCATGGGGCGATTTTTTGAATTTCTTTTTTTCTTTTTTTGAGAATCTCCAGGTATTCGTAGGTAAGTGGACGATACATGGTTTCGTACGATTTTAATCCCCATGCAATAGCCTGGTCGATATCGCCCAGCATTTCGTATGCAACAGCCATGTTCAGTTGTGCTTTGCTTTTTAACGATTTTGAACCGGAAGAGGCTTCGATGTTTTTCCACCTCGAAAGTGCATTTTCCCAGTCACCGGCAGTCGCGAACTGCCCGGCTTCTGTCAATTCCTGGTTCCCTTTATCGAAATATTTACGATTTTCCTGGCGCCACACGGTACTGATTTTATCTGTGAAATCGAGGGCGATGGCAATTCCTGCTTCAGTCAGTGCGGTTTTTACCGGAGTGAAGCGGCTGAATAAGGCCCGTGTGGTATAGTCGGCATCTTCCCAAACCAGGGTGTCGCGTAAAAATTCCCTGAGCAAGACTTTTTCCTGCACCGGATCATAAACCCGGAACAATACTTCGTAACTGACTTGCATGGCAGCTTTGTAACCCGAAAAATATTCACCGGTACCCGGATTAAAAAAGGTTTCGTCACTGAAACCGGTTTCCACCCTGGTTTTAGAATGATCGA
>CAZHKI010000429.1:0-3571 GCA_964533365.1 uncultured Maribellus sp.
CCTTTGTCTTACGGTAAATGATTTATAACGGCAAATTATGGCCTTTCCCCGATAAAAGCACTGATATTTTACACATTTTATAAATATTTGCAGTCGGATTTTAAAATGATGAAATTATGAGAAAGATTGCAGTTGTATTAATAGCCGTTGTGGCTGTATTTTTATTTTCGGGTTGTGGCTACAATAAAATGGTGGAACTGGATGAGCAGGTCAAATCATCGTGGTCGCAGGTGGAGAATGTTTATCAGCGCCGGGCCGATTT
The DNA here is from genome assembly GCA_964533365.1 of uncultured Maribellus sp. Taxonomy (GTDB): domain Bacteria; phylum Bacteroidota; class Bacteroidia; order Bacteroidales; family Prolixibacteraceae; genus Draconibacterium. Next base: position 263 of record CAZHKI010000429.1, read on the forward strand.
GATTCCGAACCTGGTGAATACCGTGAAAGGTTATGCCGCCCACGAACAGGAAACGTTGGAAGGCGTCATTGAAGCACGTTCGAAAGCAACTTCGGTGAACATTGATCCGGCCAACCTGTCGCCTGAAACCATCCAGCAGTTTAACCAGGCACAGGAAGGTTTGTCGTCAGCGCTGAGCCGGTTGATGGTGGTTGTGGAACGTTATCCCGATTTGAAAGCTAATCAGAATTTCTTGGATTTGCAGGCCCAGTTGGAAGGAACGGAAAACCGCATTGCGACAGAACGGCGAAAATTTAACGAAACGACCCAAAGTTACAACGCATACATCCGTAAATTCCCGCAGGTGATTTATTCAGGCTGGTTCGGATTTGATAAAAAATCGTATTTCGAAGCTCAGCAGGGAGCAGAAAAAGCGCCTGAAGTTCAGTTCTAAAAAAAGCAGACAATGAGTGTTCAGAAATTTTTTACGGAAGAAAAAAAGCTTCAGATTTCCAATGCCATTCGCGTGGCTGAAACCGACACTTCCGGCGAAATCAGGGTTCATATCGAGAAATATTGTAAAGGGGATGTTCTTGACCGGGCAGCCTATATCTTCGATAAACTGGAGATGCATAAAACCAAAATGCGCAATGGGATTCTGTTTTATCTCGCCGTGGAAGATCGCAAGTTTGCTATTCTGGGCGATGCCGGAATTAACCAGAAAGTGCCGGCTGATTTCTGGGAGATAATTACCGCTGATGCCATTGAAACTTTCAAAACAGGCCGCTTTGCCGACGGATTGTCCGATGGGATTATAGCTGCCGGAAAACAACTGAAAGATCATTTTCCGTATCAAAGTGATGACATTGATGAACTATCCAATGAAATTTCGTTTGGAGAAAATAATTGAAATGAAACAAATAACTGCGATTATAACGGCCTTATTTTTCTTTTCCGCATCTGTTTTTGCTGAAATTCCGGAAAGGCCTGTGCCTCCCCGGTTGGTCAACGATTATGCCAAAATCCTCTCTTCCAGCGAAAGTTCGCAGTTGGAAGAAACGTTGGTCCAGTTTGCCCGGGAAACATCAACCCAGATTGTGGTGGTAATCCTTCCCGATTTGGAAGGATACGAACCAGCTGATTATGCAGCCCGTCTGGGTGAGAAGTGGGGCGTTGGGCAGAAAGGAAACGACAACGGTCTGGTTATTTTGCTGAAACCCAAACAAGGAAACAGCAAAGGCCAGGTTTTTATTGCCACCGGTTACGGGCTTGAAGGAGTGTTGCCCGACGCTGTGGTCAACAGCACGGTGATCGATTTTGAAATGATTCCCCATTTTAAAGAAAATAATTATTATCAGGGATTGGCAAGCGGGATTAAAGTTCTGATGGAAATTACACGTGGGGAATATACGGCTGAACAATATCAGCAGTATTATGCCGGTGAAAAAGACGGGATTGTTCCGGCCATTGTCATTTTTGTACTCATTTTTGTCATACTGCCGTTAATGAGGCAGCGAAGGGGCCGGTTTTACTCGCCCGGAAAAAGTTTGCCATTTTGGATTGCCATGGGTATGTTGTCGGGAAGCAATTCACATCGGGGATCGTTTGGTGACTTTTCTTCTGGAAGAGGTGGCTTTGGCGGTTTTGGCGGCTTTGGCGGCGGTAGTTTTGGTGGCGGCGGTGCAGGCGGAAGCTGGTAACTACAGGAAATATTTAAAAATAAGTTTATTGACTTTATAAAGCCTTTCAGCAATGAAGGGCTTCTTTTATTTGGCTAATTGTTACATTTGCGCACATGATGCAGAATTATTTTGGTGAAATAGCAGGAATCCTGACCGCCGTTTTCTGGACGGTAACCAGCATGGCTTTTGAGTCGGCCGGGAAGAAAGTTGGTTCGTTATCGGTGAATTTGATCCGGTTGATTATTGCTTTCTTTTTTATTGGTTTTTACAGTTGGGTGGTCCGGGGTTTCTTCTTTCCGTCGGATGCAACGCTTTTTCAATGGCAATGGCTTGCTTTATCGGGGCTGGTTGGATTTGTGATTGGCGATTTACTGCTATTCCAGGCGCTGGTGGTTATTGGTGCGCGCGTTTCGATGCTGGTGATGGCTTTGGCGCCCCCTTTTGCTGCGTTAATCGGCTGGCTGGTTCTGGGTGAAGTTTTGTCGCCTTCCAACTTACTGGGAATGATAATAACCCTGACCGGGATTGTGATTGTCATACTCAAACGCGAAAAGAGCGAAGAGAATGGCGCAGTGGTAAGAAAAATCAAGTCGAACTACTCCATTCAGGGAATTCTGCTGGCATTGGGTGGCGCTATTGGACAGGGGGCAGGTTTGGTACTAAGTAAAAAGGGGATGGGCGATTACGACGCATTTTCGGCTTCCCAAATCAGGGTGCTTACCGGAATTATTGGGTTCATTTTTATACTGACTTTTATGAAGCGATGGCCCCGTTTTCGGGCCGCCATTCAAAACGTTGCTGCCATGAAACGTATCACCTTGGGCGCATTTTTTGGCCCATTTCTTGGCGTTTCCTTTTCGCTGCTGGCTGTTCAGCACACACAGGCGGGTATTGCCGCCACTCTGATGTCGATTACTCCGGTCCTGATTATTTTCCCTTCGGTTGTCCTTTTCAAAGAAAAAATCAATTGGAAAGAAATAGTTGGCGCTATTATTACAGTGGGTGGTGTGGCGCTGTTTTTCCTCTGACGGATTTTTGCTATCAGTTCAGGTAACTGCGCAATTCAGCGAGTTTCATCTGCCGGTTCATCGAAAATGAAGTGCTTTCGCGTTCGGTTTTCTCGAGTATAAAAAAAGCTTTTCTGAAAAAATCGAGTTTTTGTGGCTGGTTTACTTCCAGTTCACCCTGTTCCATTAACACATAAGCCACCATTTCGAGTTGTTCGTTGCTGAGTTTATTCTTATTGACCAGCAAGTTGAGCAGTTCTTCGATGGTTCGTTCGTTCAGGTTTCCTTCCACTTTCATGCAGTCATAAAAATACCTGATTTCATCCATCGCTTTTTGATGGTCGCCCTGTTTCCGAAATCGGATGATTTTCTGAATGACTTCCATCAGCATCATCAGTTGTCTCATCAGGTAATCGCGTTCAATTCCCATTTATTGCTTTTTTGGTTTTTAAAGATAATGTTTAGTTTTGACAGGTGGAATTTTGTCTGCGGACTTTTCCAATGGCGTGCATTTATTAAAATTGACAACATGAAAAGCAAACAGCTTCGGATCGTTTTTATGGGGACACCCGATTTTGCCGTGGCCAGTTTAAAAGCGCTGGTCGAAAATGGTTACAACGTGGTTGGCGTGATTACTGCAC
>CAZHKI010000430.1:0-699 GCA_964533365.1 uncultured Maribellus sp.
GCAGCCATTATTTCTCTATCTGATTATAAAAGATAACGCAGATATTTCTGATTCAGAAAAGCAGGAATACAGGCAATTGGTTGAAGAGGGAAGGTTTTATGAAATGTTTATGGAAAAACTGAATTTAACTGCTGACAAGAGAGATGAGGTAAAGGAAATGACGTACAAATACATTTTTTACGGAGAGAGCCGAAATATGGATAACAGGTATTTAAACCTGTTCAGAGAAAAATTCCCCAATATAATGAAGTTCATAAACCAGGTTAAAAAGCCCGATTACAAACAATTTGCAATCCTGTTACAAAAAGCTGAAAGCAGGTTCGTAATTGGCAAGGTAGTTCCGGAATTTATACAGAGAAACACAACTTCACAGGAATTTATCAGCACCATTCACGACAGTATCGTTGTTAAAGCATCAAAACTGAATGAGGCAAAACAGGTAATGCAGAAATGTTTCAAGCTTGAAGGAATTGAACCGAAACTGGAAGTCAGTTTATTCTGATGGAATTACCTGAAAATCCAGCTACCCTCTCCCCAGTTATCATCCCTTATGTGTCCTAATATAAAAACACAAAAACCTTCTGAAAGCATTGCCAATAAAGGAATACAGAGATTTTAGGCAAAATCAAAAATTCCCAAACATATATAGATTTCTACATATATTGCCCATCTCAACAGGTAAAGTCTAATGAATAAATG
>CAZHKI010000430.1:709-3570 GCA_964533365.1 uncultured Maribellus sp.
GAACCTGCAACAAAACAATTGGTATTACCATTTTTACCAATATTCCAATCTCTCTACTATATATATATATAATAAACTTTACCGCTAATCCCTGTCACTGATTCAAAGTATATCCAGATTATTAAAAGAGAGAAAACGGCAAATAAAAAAGGATTGACGAAAATTCATCAATATCCATAACGCTCTTATTTTAATAAATATACTTTAGCTGAATTTTGAACTTCAAAAATTCGTACATAAATCCCATTGTCAACAATTCAAAATACCAATAAAGAAAAAGAGCCGCTCAACAGCAGCTCTTTCATGTTAACCCCCAAACACACAATTGGTCTGAACGACCAATGCAACATAAATTTATGTAATTTTGAATAGAAATCAATAAAATTTTCCCAAAATATTTTTCAGCCCATCACTTTAAAATCCATTTTTCAAAAAATTGGGATTACCCCCCATCATTTATTTCAGGTTGAATTTCAGTCGGAATTATTTTGTGTGAAGATACGTGCCGGGACTAACTCAATCAACGCTCCCGCACCTTTCCTAAGATTGGCTCATCCCGCCGGGTATGTTGTACCCCGAATGTTTTGGGTGAGCCAATAGTATTCATCTTTAAAACTTATTATCATGGTAACAATTGTTGATTATCGTGTCCGTCAAAGCAGGGACGGCGAACCATTTATTGCCCTTGTGGTACAGGGAGGAATTGAACTGGTTCAATCCAAAGAAACCGGTATGTATTATGCAACGGCAAAAAAAGCCAGCTTGCCCAGTACTTTTAACGAAAAAACTGCTGAAAGCCTGATTGGTCAGCAACTGGAAGGCAGTGTTCAGAAAGTTGAATGCGAACCGTATGAATTCACCAATACAGAGACGGGTGAAATTATGGAATTGCACCACCGCTGGGTATATGTCAAGGAAGGTGAAACAGTGGCTCAGGCCGCAAAGGTTCACCAGTTTGAAGAGGAACCGGAACTGGTTTAACCACAAAAAAGGAGGCTGAATTTGTCTCCTTTTTTGTTTGAAGAAATTGCAATACTACACTAATCAACAGGTATTTATGCTGTATTTTTTGACAACATTTTTTGAGACGGATTTTTTCCTGTAGCGTAGTTAAAATTAAAATCCACTGAAAAAACCGTATGAAAGGGCAATCAGCTTTGGTTCGCCCTTTTTGCATTTTTTATAATCAAATAAATTAAAAGTATGGAATTACGACAAGCCCAACGCAAGCAGGCTAAAATCAAGCTTGCAATGGAAGGAGTAAGTGGTTCAGGGAAAACCATGTCTTCACTGTTACTTGCCTCAGGAATCACTGACTGGTCAAAAATTGCTGTAATTGATACAGAGAACCACTCAGCTGATTTGTATGCTCACCTTGGAGACTATAATGTTCTCCAGCTCTCAAAACCTTTCACCCCTGAAAGGTATATCAAAGCCATTGAAACCTGTGAACAGGCGCAAATGGAAGTGGTTATATTAGATTCAATCACCCATGAATGGGATGGTTCTGGCGGGATTTTAGACCAGCACGGCAATATGCCGGGCAACAGTTTCACCAATTGGGCTAAAATGACCCCAAGGCACAATGCCTTTGTACAGAAAATCCTCGAATCACCCTGCCACATTATTTCTACCATCCGCACAAAAACGGATTATGCACTGGTTGAAAAGAATGGCAAAATGGTTCCTGAGAAATTAGGTCTGAAAGGTATCACCCGTGACGGAATGGACTACGAATTCACCGTGGTATTCGATGTGGATATCAAACACCTGGCAAAAGCTTCAAAGGACAGGACAGGTTTATTTATGGACCAGCCTGAAGAAGTAATTACACCGGAACATGGCAAAAAAATCCTGAAATGGTGTAATTCAGGCATTAGTTTATCTAAAATAAAAGAAGAGATTTCCTCTGCAAATACGATAGATGAACTCAGAACCATTTTACGAACCTATCCTGAACACAAAAGCAGGATTGAACCGCTTGCCATTGCCCGAAAGGAACAGCTTTCTGCCAATATTATTAACCTTAATCCTATTAGTACCAATGGAAAACAACATGACCCTGATAAGGGTAAACAGTAAACCTGTGATGGTTGAAGATATTCAACCCATACAGGAAACAACGGACATTCATTTTATGGCAGCCAATACCGATGTCATAAAACTGGAAGAATTGCGAAAAAAACACACCATTCCGGTGTTTGCCAAAGACAATGAAAGTACAATCAGTCACCAGGAATTCATCGAAACCATTTCAATTGTTGCCGATAAAATCTTTGGCGGAGAAACCATTTTAAAACCTGCGGTGCGGGTATCCCATCCCATCAAAGGCCGGATTCCTTCGGCAGTGGGAAAACCTGCGAAGGAATTGATGGAGCACGAAAAGACCCTGTATTACGAACGTATGGCGTTTGCCATTGAGATTCCCTCCATCCACGACAAGGTGGCTGAAAATGGCTTAAATCTGACCATAGGAGGTGTGCGGGCATACAACCTTGAAAACCTGTATTCAAAGAAATCTGAAGAAAGGTTCAAACTCTTTATTGGGTTTCAAAACAAAGTTTGCACGAACTTGTGTATCAGTACAGATGGTTTTATATCGGACGTAAAAGTCAGGACTGTTGCTGAACTGGCAAATGCAGCTTTCAACCTGATGGGGAACTTCAATGTGTACAGGGAAATTGAAAAGTACAACCATTTACCGGGTACAATGATTCCCGAATCGCAGTTTGCCCAGATTGTCGGCAGGGCAAGATTGTATCAGAATATGCCTTACAAATTGAAAAAAGAACTTCCTGAATTTCCATTGATGGACAGCCAGGTAAATCTGGTGGTAAAGGATTATTATTCTGACGAATCCT
>CAZHKI010000431.1:0-3557 GCA_964533365.1 uncultured Maribellus sp.
TGAAAATGTCGATTTGCAGGTCATACGCCAGGTAATGGATGTTAATTTTTGGGGGACCGTTTACTGCACCAAATATGCCCTGCCCCATTTACTCAAGGCAAAAGGTTCGCTGGTTGGTGTAATTTCGGTAGGCGGATACCTGGGATTGCCTGGACGCACCGGCTATTCGGCATCCAAATTTGCTGTCAGGGGATTTCTCGATACCGTCCGCGTTGAAAACCGGCGATCGGGGTTGCATGTGTTGGTGGCCGCACCCGGTTTCACCACTTCCGAAATCAGAAAAAAAGCCCTCGTGGCCGACGGCAGCCAGCAGGGTGAAACGCCGCGCAACGAAAACAAAATGATGTCGGCCGAAGAGTGTGCCAGCCATATATACCGGGCGGTAAAAAGACGAAGAAGAAAAATCATCCTCACCCTGGTGGAAGGGAAACTGACCGTTTTTATGGCCAAAATGTGGGCCGACCTGGTGGATGGCGTCATGTACCGGATGTTTGCAAGCGAACCCGATTCACCCTTCAAATAACCCATGGAAACCTTCATGCAAATTCAGCAAAAAAATATATTTACAACAAAAAATATAAAAAGAAACGAACATGGAAGAATTAACGGTTGGCACGCGGGTTGACCATCCGCGATATGGTGAAGGCATCATCAGTAAAGTTAACCTCACAGCATACGAAATTTTTTTTGAACGGGGAGGCAAAATTGAAATCACCAAACGAAACACCGACTTGTCGGTTATCGAAAAGAAAGAGGACTCAACACCCAAAACCGGCATATCCATTCACGAAATTGAGCAGGTAATGAGTTATGTCCTCGACAAATATGCCTCGCTGAACGAAGTCGTGCCGCTGGGTGATAAATGGATGGGAGGAACCATACTTTTGCAGCCGGCCAACAAGGAGTTAAAACCGAAAGAAATACCGGTTGAAGCGTTCTTCCACAAAATTGTTATGTTGCGCGACCGGTTGCGGGTACTCGAACAAAACATCAACAGCCATGAAGTGCTGACCGACGAGGAAAAAATTAACCTTCAGCAGTACATAACCCGTATTTATGGGTCGCTTACCACTTTCAACATTTTATTTGCCGATAAAGATCATTATTTCGTGGGTGTAAAATCAAAATAGAAATGAAACGGAACTGGATTGTTTTAATGTTGACCATCATGAGTGTAACCTCGTTTGCACAGGATAAAATTTTAAAAGTATGGCCCAACGGGGCGCCAAACGATAACGGGAGGAAAGAACCGGAGGAAAAATACGACGGGGTAAGGGTGAGAAATGTTTCGGAAGCCGAAATGTACCTCTTCCTGCCTGAGAAAGAAAAGAACACAGGAGCGGCCGTCGTCATCTGTCCCGGCGGGGGCTATATTATTGAAGCGATGGACCATGAAGGTTACGAGATGGCCAAATGGCTGGCCGAAAGAGGAGTTGCCGGCATTGTGTTGAAATACCGGCTCCCATACGGCCATCATGAAATTCCATCGGGCGACGCCCGCCAGGCCATGCGGCTGGTCAGGATGAATGCAAAAGAATGGGGAATTAATCCCGACAAAATCGGGATTGCCGGTTCATCAGCCGGCGGACACCTGGCATCGACCATGGGAACCCGTTTCGACAAAGGCATTAAAAACAGCTCGTGCCCCATAGACCAGTTCAGTTGCCGCCCCGACTTTATGCTGCTGCTCTACCCGGTTATCACATTCAGCGAGGAGTTCGGCCACATGGGATCGCGCAAAAACCTCATCGGCGAAGGAAATGACTGGAAACTGGTGAAAGAATATTCCAACGAACTGCATGTAACACCCGAAACTCCACCCACATTCCTGATTCTTGCCGACGATGATTCGGGCGTTCCACCCCGTAATTCGGTTGAATTTTATCTGGCGCTGAAAGAAAACAAGGTTCCGGCCGAAATGCACATTTTCAGTGAGGGCGGGCACGGTTTCGGGATGAACAAAAAAAACCTGCCGGTGGATCAGTGGCCCGAACTGTTTTACAACTGGTTGAAGGCGCAAAAAATAATTCTCTGAATGAATAAAACCCATCCCCTCGAAGTATTAAAATTTTGTCCCCAATGTGGTTCTGCCGAATTTCACCCGGAAGGTGAACGCTCCCTGAAATGCAATCGCTGCGGATTTCATTTATTTATTAATTCAGCCGCGGCAGTGGCAGCCCTTATTCCCGACAGCGAAGGAAGGCTGATGCTGGTTACCCGCGGCGTGGAACCCGATTACGGAAAACTCGATTTGCCCGGCGGCTTTATCGACCCCGGCGAAACTCCCGAGAATGCCCTGATACGGGAACTCCGGGAAGAACTGGGACTGAAGGTAAAATCAATGCGTTACCTGGGTTCAGCCCCCAACGAATACCTGTTCTCGGGAATAACGGTATTCACCCTTGACCTGGCTTTTCTGGTCATTCCCGAATCGCTGGAAGGGTTGCATCCCATGGACGACATCCTGCAATACCAATTCTGCCGCGAGGATGAAATTGACGATGAAAACATCCCGGCCCCTTCCATCAGAAGTTTTGTACAACAATTTTTTCAATATGAATGAAATAAGGCTCCGGCTGAAAAATTTGCGACTGGAAATGCTGAAGCAAAACCTGGACGCCTTCTACATTTCGGGAACCGATCCTCATGCCAGCGAGTACCTGCCCGAGCGGTGGAAAATCCGCGAATACATTTCGGGATTCACAGGTTCTTTCGGCATTATTGTGATTACCCAGGAAGAAGCCGGGTTGTGGACCGACACCCGCTACTTTTTACAGGCTGAAGATCAGTTGAAAGGATCGGGCATTAAAATGTTCAAAATGCGGGTGCCCAATTCAATGCCACCTGATGTTTGGCTGACCAAAAAACTCTCAGCCGGCAGCAAAGTGGGAATCGATCCGAACTCCGTTTCCGTCGCAGTGTACCGGAACCTCGAAAACATCCTCGGAGAAAAAGGAATTTCGCTGGCCAGAATCCCCGACCTGATGGATAAAATATGGGGAGATCGCCCGGAAATCCCCGAAAATTTGATTTTCGAAATGGGCGTTTCGTTTGCCGGCCTTTCGCGCAGGGAAAAAAAGGAACTGGTTGTTGCCGGGCTAAGAAAACACAACGCCGACATCCATGTGGTCACCACGCTTGACGAACTGGCCTGGTTGTTTAACCTGCGCGGATCCGATGTGGAGTACAATCCGGTTTTTACCGGATACGGAATTGTCGGGAAAAATGAATTCATCCTGTTTACCGATAAAAATAAAGTCCCCAAAGATTTTTTTGCCCGGTTCGAAAAGGAAAAGATTTCGATTCTGGGGTACAACGATTTTTTTCCTTACCTGAACGAATTAAAGAAAAAACGGATTTTTATCGATCCTTCCACAGCCAGTTATGCCGTTTACGAAGCATTGTTCCGGGGAAATTTCATAGCAGAAGGGACATCAGAAATTGCATTGATGAAATCCCGGAAAAATCCGGTAGAACTGGAAGGATTCAGGGAGGCCATGAAAAAAGACGGCGTGGCATTAACTGAATTTCTGTACTGGCTGAAAAACAGCGTGGGC
>CAZHKI010000432.1:0-3541 GCA_964533365.1 uncultured Maribellus sp.
TAAAATTTCAGCAGGATGAACTATAGGGAGATGGATTTAAAAAAGAAAAAAGTGGGATTACTTTTCATAGTGTTTGGTTTAATCACCGGATGTACTAACCAGCCGGACCCAACATTCCGGGAAGAAAACCTGAATTCGGGCTGGAAAATGCAATCTGTTGAAAAACTTGCCGGGACTGATGATAAAAGTGTTTCGGATGTCAATTTTGACAGTTCCACCTGGCTGGAAGCGATGGTTCCGGGAACAGTTTTAGGGAGCATGGCTGCAACTGGTATCGTAGAAGATCCAAATTTTGGCATCAATATGCAAAAAATTGATCCGGAGCAGTTTAAAAAGCCGTGGTGGTTCCGCACTAAATTTACATTAACCGCATCGGACATGGAAAAAGAAATCACCTTGCGGTTTAACGGAATTAATTACCGGGCTGATTTATGGGTAAACGGACAAAAAGTGGCCGGGAATAAAGAGTTTGCCGGAACTTACCGCATGTTTGCCTTCAATATCAGCAAGGTTGTTACTGAAGGCGAAAATGTGGTGGCCTTGAAAATGTGGCAACATGCCGACGGGGAATATTCCATTGGTTTTGTTGACTGGAACCCGCTGCCGCCCGACCGGAACCTCGGTATTTTTCGCGAGGTTTTCCTCGAAATCAATGAAGGGATTAAAATTCGCAGCCCCTTTGTATGGTCGAAAGTAAATCACGAAACCCTTGATGCCGCTGAACTGCACATTCAATCTGAATTAGTTAACAGTTCCAGTCGTACTGTGGAAGGTATTCTTCGGGTAAATTATGAGGTGGGCGTTGTTGAAAAACAGGTAACGGTTCAGCCTGGTGAAACCGTTTCAGTCCATTTCTCACCTGATGAATTTAAACAACTTTCCGTACAAAATGTAAATCTTTGGTGGCCCAACGGCATGGGCAAGGCCAATCTTTATAACCTCAGTGTTGAGTTTATTTCTGGCGGTGCTGTAATCGACCGGGTGGAGGAGAAATACGGGATAAGAGAAGTAACAAGTTATCTCGATGAAAATAAAAACCGCGCGTTCAGGGTGAATGGCAAATTTGTACTGATAAAAGGCGGCGGCTGGACCGACGATTTACTTTTACAGGATACGAAAGAATCGGTGGAAGCCCAGTTGAAATATGTTCGCCACATGAATATGAACAGCATCCGCAGCGAAGGATTTTGGGGAAAAACCAGAGAGTTGTATCAGCTGTGCGATGAATACGGAATATTGGTGATGGTGGGTTGGAATTGTCACTGGGAATGGGAAGAATACCTGTTGAAACCTACTCACGAAAAATATGGCGGGGCAACCAGCGAAGAAGATATGAACCTTATGGCCGACATGTGGAAGGATCAGATGTTGTGGTTGCGCAACCACCCCAGTATTTATGTGTGGATGCTGGGCAGCGATAAACTTCCGGCACCCGATCTGGAACGGAAATACATCGAATTGTTTGCAAAATATGACCCTTCGCGTTCGTATATCACTTCTGCCGGTGGGGCCGGGACCGAGAATAATAACGTGGTGGCCGAAGTTCCGCTGGTAAGCGACATCAGCGGCCCAACCGGGATGAAAATGTTAGGCCCTTATGCCTGGACTCCTCCTGTTTACTGGTTTACTGACACCCTTCTGGGAGGCGGTTGGGGTTTCAATACCGAAACCTGTCCCGGTGCCGAAATTCCCCCACTGGCTTCGTTGAAAAAAATGCTGCCGGAAGAAAGCCTTTGGCCCATCGACAAAAAGTACTGGGAATTTCATACCGGGAGGAATGAATTTAAAACACTCGATCGTGATATTCACGCCATCAATTCGCGTTATGGAAAGTCTTCATCGGTTGAGGAATTCAGCTTCAAAGCCCAGGTGAACAATTACGAACTCATGCGCCCGATGTTTGAAGCATTTATTGCCCATAAACCGAAAAGTACAGGGCTAATTCAGTGGAAACTCAATTCGGCCTGGCCTGAACTCATCTGGCAATTATACGATACGTACCTGCAACCCAACGGAGCTTTTTATGCTGTAAGAAAAGCCTGTAATCCGCTTCATGCCATTTATCGCTACGGATTCGATGATATTTACCTTGCCAATGAGAACTTGCAGGATGCTGAAACCCTGACTGTAAAAATCAGGGCATTTGATATTCATTCAAAAGAAATATTCTCGGATGAGTGGAAAGGCCGGATTCAGGGAAATCAATCGAAACTGATTTATCAGTTGCCTGAATTAAAGAACAGTACTTCTGTTTGGTTTCTTAGTTTGAATGTTTTCAACAAGGATAACCATGAGGTGGACAACAGCATCTACTGGTTGTCGCAGAAACAGGATGTACCCGATTATGAAGCTTCCAAAAAATTATCATGGCCGTTTTACACTCCTGCGAAACAGTTTGCCGATTTTACTTCGCTTGATCAACTTTCTGTTGTTGAGCCGGTTTGCGATTTCCGGTATGTTGCCGGCGATAAAGACGGCAGGGTAACCTTCAAAATAAAAAATCCGGGTGAAGCTATTGCTTTTTTCCTCTTTTTTGACCTTGTGGATCCGGTAACCGGCCAGCCTGTACTTCCGGTTTATTGGGACGACAACTATGTAACGCTGTTGCCGGGTGAAGAACGGACCTACACGGCAACATTCCCCCTTGCGAACATGAAAGGCGAAACTCCGGAACTTAAACTCAACGGCTGGAATATAAAGCCGTTAATATTAAAAGTTCAGTGAATCGCTGATCGTTTTAAATTTCTTCTGATTTTACGGGGAAGGTTTTAACTTTATGCCAGTACTGAATATTTAGGTTTTAACTATGAAAATACCAGGGCTATGAAAAAAATACTAAAGCTTTTAGGAATTGCACTTCTTCTTTTTACCGGTGGTTTTATCATTTGGAGTTTTTCGAATATGAAGGACCGGCATAAAGGGTACGACACCAGCCTGAGAATTCAGGCTCAGCACCTTTCCGGATTAAAAGCTGGTTTCGCTGCGGTTCCCATCACTCCTGAGGTACCCGACCGCTGGGAGGACAAAAATGGTGACGCAAAGTACAATCCGAAAGATGGAGATACATTTACCGATAGTAATGGAAACGGTATTTTCGATGCCGTGTGGATTGCCGGATTCAGTAACAGTAAACCGGCCAACGGAATCCACGACGATACCTGGGCGCGTACTATGATTATCGACGACGGAGAAACCCGGCTGGCCATTGTTGCGCTCGATGCCATTGGTTTTATGAACGATGATGTAATTGATGTGCGGAAAATGATTCCCCAAGATGCCGGGATTACCTACACAATCGTTACCTCGACCCACACACATGAAGGCCCCGATTTGCTCGGGTTATGGGGGAAGACGCCTTTGAAAAGCGGTATCAATCGCGAATACATGGAATTTGTAAAGAAACAGATCGTACAGTCGGTACTGGAAGCGGTAAAAAATATGCAGCCCGCCCGCCTTGAAATTTCGGAAGATTTGACCGGGGCTATCCCGATGGTGAAAGACACCCGCAAACCGGAAGTATTCGACCCGGGACTGAGAATGA